>JAFUEE010000110.1 GCA_017464085.1 Pseudomonadota bacterium | reverse complement strand
TATTTCGAGCAATGGCGCAATGCGCCCCTGCTCGAAATAGCCGCGCGGGGGGACGCTTCCCCCCGAAACAAAACAGCCACCATCCCCAAAGCATTATTTTATTCCACCGGAGTCCCTCATGAACCACCTGACTCGCTATGCCGCCTGCCTCCTCTGCCTCTCGCTCACCCTCGGATGCGACGATGAAAAGACCGAAAACACCCCACAGGGCTGCACTTTCATCGGCACACAGTGCGCGGACAGCCACACGCTCGTCTCCTGCACCAACGGACAGATGAGCGCGCAGAACTGCCTGCTCGGATGCGAATACGGCGCTTGCAAGACACAAGATCAGCCCTCAGCGCAGTGCTCGTTCACCACCCCGCAGTGCAGTCCGGATAACACGAGCGTCGTCACATGCGCGAATGGCCAGATCCAGATC
This sequence comes from Pseudomonadota bacterium, assembly GCA_017464085.1. Taxonomy (GTDB): domain Bacteria; phylum Myxococcota_A; class Bradymonadia; order UBA4248; family UBA4248; genus UBA4248. The sequence goes on along the minus strand of JAFUEE010000110.1, from coordinate 47,418 downwards.
GCTCAACACTGCGCGCTCGGATGCGAATACGGCGCCTGCAAGACACAAGCCCCCCCCGCTCAGCAGTGCAGCTATGCCGGCAATATCTGCATGAACGGCAATGTTTACAGATGCGACAACGGCTCTCAGCGCCTCGTGGAAACCTGCAAAAACGGCTGCAAAAATGACAGCTGCATCCCCGATCCGGACGCGCCAGAACCCAAATGCGACTGGCCCGGCAGGCGCTGCAATTCGTCCGCATTCGCCATCGAGTGCCAGAACGGCGCCGAGACTGTCGTGGAATACTGCGAACAGGACTGCCAGAACGGCGTCTGCGTCGACTGGGAACTCGATGAGGGCTGCGACTATGACGCGCCTCAGTGCAAAGGCGGGCACGTCATCACATGCGACCGCGACACCGGCAATGAATACGTTTCCGAGCGATGCATCGATGGCTGCGAGAACGGCGCTTGCAAGACAGTCGCATGCCCCGAAAACATAACCCCCTCCTGCTTCGACCTCAGCACAAAGCTCGCATGCAGCACAGCCACCGGCAAGCTCGAAAAAGTCGCCTGCCCGAACGGCAAGCTCTGCGTCAACGGCGAATGCGTCGATTCATCCGCCGAGACCGACTGCGATTTTGAGACATCATGCAGCCAGGACGGCACGACAATCCGCAAATGCGAAAATGGAAAAGCCACCTACGAGACATGCGGCAAACAGATGTACTGCGATGATTCGAGCGGCTCCCCGCAATGCGTCAGCGCCGTCGTCGACGGGCGCTGCGACGAAGCGACGTTCATCCCCTACTGCGCCGACGACCGGACGCTCGTGCAGTGCGACCAGAAATCGGTCACGCGCGAGGACTGCAACGGCAAACAGTGCGTCAACGGCAGATGCATCGACAAAAATACCGCCAAAATCGGCGACAAATGCACCGTGGAGACGTTCAGCGAGACATGCATCGGCGAAGTGCCCGTCACTTGCACGAACAAGAAAGTCACCGCCAAAGCTGCGGACTGCAGCAAGGACAACATGATCTGCGGCGTCGTGCTCGAAAATACAATCGCATCCGCGCGCTGTTTCGAGCCCTGCAAGACCAAGGGACAGCATATCAACCAGTGCATCACGTTCTCCGAAACGGCCTATCAGAGCGTCTATGAATGCATCTCGGTCGATGCCGACAACGGCGACGGCAGGCTGGGGCTCGACATGGTGCAGGGCTCGTTCGTGATGTGCGACATCAGCTGCGAAGCCGGCAAATGCGTCGATTACACCGAAGGCATTCCCGATGCAGGCAAAACCTGCAATTCCAAGACTTTCACCCCCTATTGCAAGGATTCGTCTCGCGCCGTGACCTGCGAATATGACTCGGACCTCAAAGAAGATATTGTGACCGTCGAAAAATGCGATTACAACGAGACCTGCCAGCCGACAACAGTCGATAGCGAGGCAACTGTGGACTGCATCCAGTCATGCAAGCCTTCCGACCCGAAAAAATATGAATGCTCCGCCAACAGCTGGGGCCTCACGACATCCAATGTGTACGAGTGCCAGAAGTCAAACGGCGTATATCTGTATATCCATACCGACACGGATATCTGTGACACGAAAAAGGGCTGCGCGGACGACGGCCAGTGCGCCAAATAAACAAGGATAGATCATGCCTGAGATCTGGACAATATCGCTGACAACACACGGCCTCGGCGCGTGCGCGCTTTCCACGACCGGCAAGCACCGGACATTTTCAGCATCCTGGCCAGAGTCTCGGGCTTACGGTCTGCACGGCATCGCCTCGGAAGCCGTCCGACGCCTGATCGCGCATGCGCTTGAAACGCTCCGCTCGCAGGCAACGGAACTGCCGCTTGCCATCGGCCTCTGCAGCCCAGACAGGGAAACCGCCGCATTCGCAGACAAAAATCGCGAGTTCCTGACACCATTTTTGACAGACGCGCCGATCGAATTGCCGCGCCGGGATGTTCCTGACAAGTTCGCAGGCGATGCTTCGCTCGTGCAGGCATACCGGCAAAGCGTATTGCGAGGCATCCAAGTCCAGTCGCCAACGCTCGGCATCACCGAGCCTCTCGGCCTGCTCTCGATGGGCGCAGCCGCAGCGCTGTGGCTGACCGGCAATCCCGCGTGCACATGTCTGCCGCTCTGCGTGCCTGATCACTTTCCGGCATTCGAGGACTTGTCACAGGAGGCTTTCTTCTCTGCGCTTGGAGTGCATCCCGAATTATCCATGAAACGCGCGAGATGCGGACATCTTGTCGGAAAAATCGCCCCTGACATGCCCGGCAGGCTTCGCGCGACTGATATCCCCGGGCTTGCCGGTCTTTCCGGCATCCCCGTGTTCGATATGGGCTCAGCGAATGCTGGGAGAGCCTATGCAAGCGCCGCCAATCCCTTGTCATGGTCTGCTGAATTGGGAACGGAAATGCGCGCGCACTGGACTTCAGGCGTCTCCGCGCTTGCTAAATACGAGCTCACTGTCAATGACACCCCAGATGCCAAAACAGAAGCCTCGGGCAACGACACGGACGACATGACCGCCGATGACTGGACACGCGCCTGGCACGAAACGATGCCGCTTTCCGTCGAACCAGGCCCGGGAACGGCGCTCGCATGCTACGGCATATCATTACGCTCTGTCAGATCGCGCCTCTTCGAGCACGCATGTGAACGCCTGTACACACCGGGCACCCCTGTTCTTGATTTCAAAGCGCTCAAGCACGCGCCGCTCGGCAGCCATGGACTGCACACGCTGTTTGGCGCAGACGGATGCCAGATTGTCGGGCTGCGCAACGCGCACGACGACTGCGATCTCGCAAGATCGGCATTCGAAGGCATGTGTTACGCGCTCAGGGAACGCAGGGAACGACTGGAACACGGCGCTGACGGACCTGTACGCCTCCTCCTGGAAGCGCCCTGGCCTCAGGCGTGCGCGCAATGGGCCGCCGATATCCTGAACGCAGATGTGTACGTCATCACCGAAGAATCCTCCGTAATGTCCGCTTTTGGCATTTGCCTCGCGCTCATGCGCATGCTTGGACTCCCCCCCGCAGAAAGACCGTCCATGCAGGCAACAATCGTTGAACCCGGGCAAAGAAGCGCGTATTATTCGCGGCACTATCAAGTCCACTGTGCGCTGCGCGCACACTGCTCTCTGGAGGATTGATCATGACTGAATTCTATGAATTTGCATTGACCGAGCGATTTGACAAAGCATTCTGTCTTGCCAGCCGACTGCATCGCACTCAAAAGCGCAAAAATATTCACACGCCGTTCATGTGCCACCTGATGTCCGTATGCGCGCTTGTGACCGAAAACATCGGGTTCATCTGCAATGATCCCAACGATGCGGAAGACTTCGTGATCACGGCCATACTCCATGACACGATCGAAGATCAGGGCGGCCAGGAAACTTACAATCTCCTCAAAAAAGAATTTGGCGAAAAAATCGCTGACTATGTCATGATGCTCTCGGACAGCATCCCCGTAAACGGCATCAAACCGCCAAAAGCCGAACGAAACGAGATTTATAAAGCCAAACTGCGAAAAGCACCGCTCGGGATCGTGCTGATCTCCTGCTGCGACAAGATACACAATCTGCGCTCCATGTCAGCCGATGCACTCCTGCTGAAAGACGAAATCTGGGAAGCGTATTCCGAACCACCAGCAAACACTGTAAATAACTATAAAGCGCTTGGTGATATCTACAGAAACAGGTTACAAGGCCAGCGCATTATTGAGATCTACGATCAGGTCCTCCGACAGATTGACGGGATCTTGCCCGCATAAGGAATCAGGATATGGCAGTATACGAAAATTACAACAACGCGACGACAGGTCGCTTCGCCGCTGCCGTGGCGGGATGTATTCTCGGCGGCGGCATCATCATGTTTCTTGGCATATTGGGCGCTTCAGGCGATTATCAGTCCCTCCCGCAAGCGGGCTATAACGGTCTGACAATACCTTTCTATGCGCTTGTCGTGATCAGCGGCTTCCTGCTTCTGTTCCGAGTCCGCTATGCGATCCTGATCGCACTCGGCGCGGAAGCCATCGAGATGGTCTGCTATATCACCAAGCAGATGAGCACATCGCCCGATGTCGGCATCCTGATCCTGCTCAAGCTCGCAGTCATCGTGTGCTGCATGCAGCTCATGCTGCAGATCGATTCATTTTCTGAGGATGACGATGAAGAGGAAGTGCCGCAGCAGCCCGTTGCGCGCCGCCTTCCGCCCGGAGCCCCTCAGCCCCGAAGGACTGCCCAAGTGGGACGCGGACAGGCGCCACGCCCCAAGCGATGAGATCAGACCGTCACCATGAAAACCATCGAAGTTGTTGCGGCTCTGATCATCAGGGATCAGAAATTTTTTGCTGCCCAGCGCGGCCCCTCGCAGTCTCATACGGGATGCTGGGAATTTCCAGGCGGGAAAATCGAGCCAGGAGAGACTCCTGAAGCCGCGCTGTCGCGCGAGCTCTGGGAAGAGCTCAAGATCACGGCTTATCCGATTGAATTTGTCGAGACGCGGACGACGCAGATGCCCGATCGCGAGATTCACGTCCATCTCTACAGGACAATCATCGAATCGGATGATTTCGTGCGCACCGAGCATGCTCAGACCGGCTGGCTCACGCTCTCTCAGGCGCGCGAATTACCATGGACACAAGCAGATGCTGCGTTTCTCGACGATATCGAAGACGTATTGAAGCGCAATCCGGCACTTCACACCGCACTGCCGGAAGATCTCGACACACTCCCGGCGCGCGCCGGCGGCGCACATATCTTTCGCGCCATCCAGCGCCCCTGGGACGCCGAACGCGACCCGCACCGCTCGATCGGGCACAAATGCAGGATGCTCCTGCAAACGCGCTATAACTGCACATCGCTGAAAATCGCGGACACGATATGCGCGGATGACGGCACGACACGCATCATCTATGAGCTTGAGGACGGCGCGCGCATCGAGACTGTGCACATGCCGAGAGATGTCAAAAATCCGCGCGTCACGCTGTGCATCTCGTCACAGGTCGGATGCGCGATGAACTGCGCTTTCTGCGCAACAGCCACGCTCGGACTGCGCAGGAACCTGACTGCCGCCGAAATCGTACAACAGGTCATCGTCGCCGTCGAAAACTTCGGGCCGCATCAGACACACGCGATCAACATCGTGTTCATGGGCATGGGCGAAGCACTCATGAACATAGACAACGTCCTCAAGGCGATCGATATCCTGTCGCACGCGCATGGCCTCAATATACCGCCTGTGCGCATGACGCTCTCGACATCCGGCGTTCTCTCGGAACTGCCAAAGCTCAAGTCCGCACGGAACCGCCCCAACCTCGCGGTCAGCATCAATGCGACGACAGACGTGACGCGCGATATGCTCATGCCCGTCAACCGCAGATTTCCGCTTGCAGAGATCAAGAAAGCTCTGCTGGAATGGCCCTATCGCTCGCATGAAAAAATTCTTCTGGAATACGTGCTGATGCAGGGCATCAATGATTCCCCGGAAGATGCTGCACGCCTGGCAGATTTTGCGAAGGACCTGCCGCACAACATCAATATCATTCCATACAATGAGACGCCGCGAGACAAATTCCACTCTCCGGACAGCGCGCAGGTCCAGGCATTCATCAAAACGCTTCAGGACCTGGGATGCCTGGTGACACTAAGGGTCGCGCGAGGCGTACAGGTAGGCGGAGCTTGCGGTCAGCTGCTTGCGCGCCGTATGCAGCAACGCGCATAGGCGCGCAATGCTACGGGCTGTATCGCCGCAGGCGAAAAGCCCGTCTCTTCAGACCGGCCGCGTGCAGCGCAACGGACCACAAGCGCGCCGCATCCGCATAAGCGGAAAGGCGCGCAAACACTCACCTCAGAACATCATCCAGGAAATCCTGCATATTCCAAGCGCCAGGCTTCTGCACGACAAGCCAGCGCGCAATGCGAAGCGCGCCGCGCGCAAAAATCTCGCGGCTCTCCGCCACATGCCTGATCTCCAGGCGCTCGTTTTCGCCAAACCATATCGCGCTATGCTCCCCTGCAACCGTGCCGCCGCGCAAAGAGGCAATCCCGATGCTCTGAGGATCCCGTTTTTCGCGCACACCGGAACGATCAGTCACGACTGACGTGTCGCGACCGTGCGACTTCCGCGTATCGGCAATCGTCTTTGCGATAGAAAGCGCGGTCCCCGATGGCGCATCAAGCTTTGAATGATGATGGGCCTCAAGAATCTCGCAGTCCCAGTCGAGCAACGCCGCACTCGCCTGCGCACAAAGCCGCTGCATCAGGGCGACGCCAAACGACGTGTTGGAAGCGACAAAAATCGGCGCATTTTCAGCAAGGGCAAGGATTTCGGCGCGATCCGCGTCGGTCAAGCCCGTCGTGCCCACTAGCCAGGCCGCTTTGCGACGGTGCATCTCGCCAATCGCGCCACGCGTCGCCGCCGCCACCGAATAATCGACAAGGATGTCGAATTCCGGCGCATCCGAAAGCTCGGCAATCACCGAAGGCTGCGCCGAATCTGCATTGCGATCGATGCGTGCCACGACTTCGTAATTCGGGTCTTCCGAATACAGGCGGCTCAAAATCTGCCCCATCCGGCCAGCCGCACCCATAATGCATACGCGAACTCTTTTCATCGCACAGCCTCAATAAATCCATGGAGCGGCGCGCAGAGCTTGTCTGCCGCATCCTTGTCCATCTCAAACAATGGAGAGCGAAGCGCGCCGGGATAGTCCAGCTTGCTTCTCGACAGCATGCACTTGAGCGGAATGGGCGACGTGTCGCTAAAGAGCGCAGAAAACAGCGGAAGCATCTTTTCGTGCAATGCGCGCGCGGAATCATAATTTCCGGAACGCGCAAGCGAGATAATGTCATGCATGAGCGCAGGCGCGATATCCGCGACCACGCTGATTGCGCCGACACCGCCAACGGCGACAAACGGCAGCGTCGTGCCATCATCGCCCGAAAACATCAGGAAATCCGGGCCAGCCTCGATGCGCGTCTGGCTCGCGATGACCATATCTGCCGTGGCATCCTTCACGCCAACGATGTTCGGATGTTTCGCAAGCCTGCCAAGCGTTTTCGGGAAACACCGCGTCCCCGTGCGGCCGGGAACATTGTAAAGTATCTGCGGCAAATCCACTGAATCCGCGACCGTCATGAAATGCCTGTACTGACCTTCCTGATTCGGCTTGTTGTAATAAGGCGTGACCACAAGCAGTCCATCCGCGCCGTTGCTCCTGGCTTCAAGCGCATTGTCAACCGTCGTGCGGGTGTCGTTCGTGCCGACACCCGCGATCACGGGCACACGGCCATTCACGGTCTCAAGCACGGCTGCCAGCACGCGCATCTTTTCTGACGCGCTCATCGTCGCCGCCTCTCCTGTCGTCGCGCACGCCGCGATGCCGTCTATCCTGTGATCGCACAAAAAAGACACATGCCGCTTCAAGGCATCCACGTCCACAGACAAGTCCGCGCGAAACGGCGTCGGAATCGCCGCCCAAGCTCCACCCCATTCCTTTGGGCTTTTCTTCATACATCCTCCATGATGCGGTTATAAAATATCGTACAGCCCGCGCCAATGACGGCATGCTCATCGCCTGCCGCATATGCCAATGGCAACGCTCTGTCCGATGATGCAATCAGTCCGTGCGCTCGTAAGGGGTCACTGAACAGACCCCAAGGCAGCGGACGACACGGGAAAGCACTTCGGAATCAACCACCCCTTTGACACTTGAGGACGTCAGCATCTCAATGTCGGAAAGACCGGCATTTCTGAGATTATACAAGACCTCGCGCATCACCTCCATGTCACTGATCCGCACGATCACGGTGCGCGTCTCATGGGCATCTGCAGAACGCATCCACTGCAGCAATGTGATCGAAAGTCCATCCTGAAGCCGTGTGGGCATCATCCCAACCTCCGTGAAAAATTTATCTGACTGTACCTGCACATTTATAAATAAATGTATGCTTGCAACGGTCAGCATTACATGTAGAATTTAGCACATGTTCATATTGGGTGCAACGCCCCCAGAAGGAGACTACAACATGAAATACTTGCACAAAATTCTTTCGGCGACATTGTTTGCCGCATCGTTTTGCCCACTAGTCGCATCGACGGATGCACAGGCTCAGACCTGGAAACCTGTGCTCGACGGCGTCGAGTTCACCCAGTACAACAGCCTGTCAGCTGTCAGAATCGACCTCAGTCTCATCGGCGTTTCGATCACTCCGCAGGTCTCTAGCAAAGGAGAACCAAACCCACCAAAAAAATGGGCGCAGAAGCATGGCCTCCAGGTCGCCATCAACGCAAACTTCTTCAGCATGTCGACGATGCAGGACCCCTGTTCACTCGCCGTCAGCAACGGCGTCGAATGGGGAAGCGGATGGAGCCCGGACACCTATGCATCCATGGGTTTCACACAAGACAATATCCTCAAAATCATCACGCAAGCCGAAGTCGTCTCCACGCCTTCCTGGGCTTATAACGTCGTCTCAGGCACGCCTGAAATCGTCCGAAACGGCCAAAAACTCTCCGTTGCCAACTCCGCCGCATGCAAAGCGCTCGGTCACTGCGCCTCAAGCGCCTATCGTTCCGGAATGGGCACTGATAAAGACAGAAAATACCTCATTCTCGCGGTCACTGAAGGCGGCATGACTGTCGAAACATTCGCTCAGAGACTGATCTCGCTCGGCGCGGACTACGCCATCAACCTCGACGGCGGCGGATCCTCCGGACTCTATGTCAACGGCAGTTATTATGGCAACAAATCCATACGAAACGATGCCGTCAACCTTGGCTTCAAAGTCGTGAAGAAACCCGAATATGTCTGCAAAATCGCTGAAATCGATAATCCCAGCTCTGTTTTCTACGATATGCCTCAAGGACATTGGGGGCTCAGCGCCGCACAGGCGCTCGCAGACAACGGCGTCACAAAGGGCTGCGGCGGGCAGCCCGGCCGCCCGCTCTTCTGCCCTGATTGCGGCACCAAGCGCGTCCAGGCCGCCATGTTCCTCCAGCGCGCCAAAAATCTGCAGCTCTCCTATCCGGCATCGCCGACTTTCCCTGATGTCACCGAAGCCACTGTCGGCAAAGAAGGATGGGGCGCCGTCGAAGCCTGCGTCAAAGCTGGAATCATAAGCAAAGACTCTAAATTCCGCCCGAACGACGTCCTCAGCCGAATTGAAGGCGCCACCATGATCGCGCGCGCCTATATCCCTGATCTGGACAGCTATGCCAACGCACCGACACAGACTTTCTCCGACGTCCCCAAATCCCACTGGGGATACCGCTTCATCGAAGCCATGGTCCGAAACTGCTTTGCAACCGGCACTGGCGACAACAAATATTCCCCGAACGATCCGATGAGCCGTATCCAGTTCGCCGCGCTCCTCGCGCGTACCGCCGGATACATTCCAAAACCGGCTTGCTCGTTCACAAAAGACTGCCAGAACAACGGCGATACCACCTGTTCCGGAAACACGCTAAAAACATGCGTCGCTTACGAATACGTGTCCGAAACATGCGACTCCGGCATGAAATGCCAGAATGGCGCCTGCGTCTCGAATGCGGAATGCAGCGGGGACAAATCCGAATGCATCAGCGGAAACAAGCTCCGCACATGTGTCAACGGTCACTACGAGACATCGACATGCCCTTCAGGATACTGCGAAAGCAATCAATGTGTCGAATGCCCGTCAAACATGCTCCCGAAATGCGAGAACAACGCCGTCGTCACATGTTCGAACGGTCATCTCAACACCATGCCATGCGCATCGGACGAAATTTGCCAGAACAACACCTGCGTCTCAACAGACGGTTGCTCGAACGGCAGCCGCAGGTGTTCCGGTACCTCAATCGAAATCTGCCAAAATATGAGCTGGCACCTCGAAACAGACTGCAGCCTTTCCGGCCAGACATGCGACAATTCGACCTGCATCGCGCCTCGCATCTGCGATACCGGCACAGCGCTCTGCATTGACGACAACACCCTCAGAACCTGCAATGCAAGCGGCCAGTGGAACGAACAGTCATGCGATGGCAAAAAATGTCATGACGGTGCCTGCGTCGATTCCATCCCAGAACAGCCGGAAACGCCCGACCAGCCCAAAAACTGCTATGTCGGCGACCTCAGATGCTACGGCACAAAGCTTCAGTTCTGCCAAGACGACAACTGGACGACGGCAATCGACTGCAGCGCCAGCGGACAGATCTGCAAGATCAATGTCTGCGCACCTGCCGAACAGACTGAACCGTCACAGCCTTCTGAACCGTCACAGCCTTCTGAACCGTCACAGCCTTCCGATCCGACAGACTCTTCTGATCCGACAGACTCTTCTGATCCGTCACAGCCTTCAGAGCAACCTGATACAGACGCCCCCGTCCAGTCCGATCCCAACAGCACCAGACCGACCGTAATCCCATCCGAGGACGGCTGCTCACAGAGCGGCGGAGCCGGTCATCCGCTTCCCTGGCTGCTCGCTTTCTTCGGGGCCGCAGCAGCGCTTTTCCGCAGAAGACGCGAAAATATCTGATCTGACGGCAATTTGATGCCGCGCTATCTGCCGCTATGCGGCCGATACGCGCTGGCAGCGCGGCTATCGGCTATTGGCCGATACGCCGCGCTTTTTTAAAGACTCTGTTCAACAAGCGTGGATATGGCAAATAAGTGCATGTATCGCCAGCAATCGCAATCGCGCAACGCCCGTCTCTGCATAATAGCTATAGCCCTGATCAAGCTGACTACTGACTACTGACCCCTGCCTACTGCCTACTGACTGTTCTCATATCCATAGACGCTGAACACAGCCTTTTTAAATATCTATGTGAACCACATTGTCCGGAGGATCCTGCATGAACGATCGCCCAATCATTGAGAACTGAACAGGGTCATCCGTGACAAGATAGGCCGAACGCCCCGGCTTATCCCGCGCAGTCAGAAGCGAACGCGCCTCAAGCTGGCGGACAAGATCATCCGCAGTGGCCTCAGCGCAGTCACACAGCGTGATATGCTGCGCAAGTTCCGCAAGCGTATCGCTGATCTGTTTCTTCAGCACGGGATAATGCGTGCATCCCAAAATGAGCGTATCAAGCTCTGCTGCACCTGCACTCTGGATAAGTTTTTCGAGGTATTCTCGGACGACCAGACGGGCGACTTCCGTATCCGCCCAGCCTTCCTCAACGAGCGGGACGAAAAGCGGACATGCCAGTCCACATGTATGAATCTGCGGATCGATCTTGCGCATGGCGCGCTCATAAGCGCCGCTCGAAATCGTCGCCCGTGTCCCGATGATCCCCACATGCCCTGAACGCGTCTCATGCACTGCTCTGCGGGAAGCTGGTTCAATCACACCAAAAACAGGCACGTCAAACTCTGCATTGAGCGCATCAAGCGCGTGCGCGCTCGCGGTATTGCATGCGATCACGATCGCCTTTACATCTCGCGCGACAAGCTGCTGCGCACACGAGACCGCATAACGAACGATAGTCTGCGGCGTCCTGTTGCCATACGGCACGCGGGCCGTATCCCCAAGATAGACGAAATTCTCGCAGGGAAGCACCCGGCGAATCGCATCCAAAACTGTCAACCCGCCCACACCGCTGTCAAACACGCCTATCGGACGGCTGTCAAATCTGTTTTCCATGATTTCTCCATTACTCAACGCCGTTCTCTATCGTCTCAAGCGCGTCCGTCTCCCCAAGCTCACGAATAACTTCACCGAGAAGATAAAGTGAACCGGAAATATAGACCAAACCTTCATGACCGACATATTTTGACGCTTTTTTCAAGCCTTCTCGAAGCGATCCGCAGGCCTGACGCGTATCTAACCCGATCCGGCTGCAATAATCAGCCGGACGCATCGCGCGCCCTGTCGATGCGATCGGCACCACAAAGATAGACGACGGCCCGAATACCGACAAATACTGAGGGAACATCAGTTCGACATCCTTGTCTCCGCAGCTGTTGACGACCAGCGCCTTTGGCAAACATGCATACTCGCTTTTTGCAATGGCTTCGACAAAAGCGCGCACGCCATCCGGGTTGTGTGCGCCGTCCAAAATGATTTTTCGAACCCCCAAGGCGCTTGCAGTCTCATCCTTGCAAGGCCACATCCGCCCAACCCAGCGCGTCCGCGCCGCAAGCCCGTCAATCACCCGACGGACATCCCCTGCAATCAGCCCGCACGCCGATGCCTTCAAAAGTGAAAAGACAGCGACCGAAAGATTGTCTAGCTGATATTCAGGCCTCTCATCCCTGCGGCACAAATCCACACACATATCCTCAGAAACGAGCAAGACCCGATTGCCATCCGTCTTCCGTTCAAACGTCACCCCCAAGGCATCAAAGCTCGAACAGCCTGCTCGCTCGGCTTCTTCCCTGAGCACTTCAGCCTCCTGCCGCCCGCAAATCACCGGACAGCCCGGCCGCATGATCCCAGCCTTTTCGCGCGCAATCTGCGCCGTCTCGCTTCCCAGATAAGCTTCGTGGTCCCGGCTGATCGACGTGATGATGCTCAGTCCCGGCGACAGCGCATTCGTCGCATCCAGACGGCCGCCAAGCCCGACCTCAAATACCCCGAATTCAACTGCATTGCCTGCAAACGCTCGAAGCGCCATGACAAGACAGCACTCAAAATAAGTCAGGGAAATGCCCGAAAATTCAGGACCTGCATCCCCACCATATTCAGCCAGAACATCGCTTCCAATGCCGACAATTTCATCGACCGAAAGCATCCTGCCGTTCACACGGATGCGCTCCCTAAAATCCACGAGATGCGGGGAGGTGAACAATCCCGTCCGATACCCCAAGCCTTTGAGCGCATTCGCCCAAAGCGCACTCACCTGCCCTTTACCGTTCGTTCCGGCAACGAGCACATGCGGATATCCTATTCCCCCTTCACGATCGAGCGCTTTTCCGATCGCTTCAAGTCCGAACTTCATGACCCTTTCATTTTGCCTGAAAAGTCTCGCATAAAACTTTGCTTCATCCATACCCCGTTGCTCCCTTGTAACAATCAACGGACGCATCTCCCAGCGCATCCATGCATCAAACCGCCCAAATACTCGCCCGATCAAGCAGATTCCAAGCATCAGAGCCTTTTTCATCCGCCAAACGCATAAACACCATTTTCAATGACATGCGTTTCTTCCAAAACGACACTTCCCGTAATCTACATACAAATACCCACATGTGTCACATAAAAAGTATAAATATATTTCAGAGCAACTTTTCCCAGCGCAAGCTACGCCTCAAAAGTCAACGTTTCAAGCGCCTGCAAGCCGTCTGAAAACGGCCTGCCTGAACAGGATTGCTTACGTCTCCCCCATGAGCATCAAAAAATTTCAAACAGCTGGAATGAAATAATTAATATTTGCATTCAGACAAAGAGGCTATTATAAATAATAGATAGGTAGTCTTTTTGAGAAGGTACATTCAACAATAAGGAGACAAAGTCATGGCAGCAGGAACAGCAAAAGTCACGGCAAGAGACGGTCTTAATGTCCGCAAAGGTCCCGGAACGAGCAACAAGAAGATCGGCGCGCTTTCGAACGGTCAGACGGTTCAGTTCTACAGCGAGACCCAGGGCTGGCTGCAGATCAGCTACGCAGGACAGACAGGCTACATTTCCAAACAATACACCTCCATCACCCAGGGCAGCACTGGTGGCGGAAACAGCGGTGGCAATGCCGGCAGCGGAAACAGCGCAAGCTCTGCCTCCGGTCAAGTCCGTATCACAGCCTCCGCGCTCAACGTGCGTGCGGGCGCAGGCACCAATTACAAAGTACTCGGCTCACTCTCCAACGGAAAAGTCGTCAGCTATTCCGGGGAATCCAACGGCTGGCTCAAAATCTCGTATAACGGCTCCACGGGATGGATCAGCAAAAAGTACACGGCCTCAACCTCAGGCAGCAACAACGCCGGTGGCGGAAACAGCACCAGCGACAATGCCGGCGGCTCAACCAAAACCATGTATGTCACTGCACGTGACGGCCTGAATGTTCGCACCGGCGCCGGTCAGGGCTACACCAAACTCGGCACGCTCAGCAACGGCGCTTCTGTCTCCGTTTACAAGACCTCCGGCAATTGGGCGCAGATCAAATACGGCTCCGGCACTGGCTGGGTCTGCAGTGATTATCTGTCCTCCAGCAAACAGTCCTCGGGCGGCAATGGCGGCGGTGGCGGCGGCTCCGCCCCCTCTGGCACAAATCCTGCCGAGTACGCAACCAATTACCTCTTCAGCAAGACTGGTCTCTATACGCACGACTTCATCAAGCATAGCCCCAAACTCCCTAACCTGACCGACCTCTCGGTGTATGGCAGTACCTATAATTATGGCTATGACTGCAACTGCGCAAACTTTGTCACCGCATGCTCTCAGAACGTCGGCTGGCTCAGCAAGCACTTCGATGGCGTCAGCTCCATGTATAGCTCACTCAAAAATGGCTATGGCTATCGCAAAATCAGCGGCTCACAGGCCAAAAAAGGCGATATCTGGTGCAATACCTCCCTCGGACATACCGAGCTCGTGTACTCGAACAACGGAAGCACGATCACACTCATCGGCTCCAATAACGAAAACACCAACAAACAACGTGTCACATTCGCTACCAAGAGCCGTGACAGCGGTTACTATCTCTCCCGTCAATAATCAGATGACCGCTTAGCGGTCACCCCAATCATTAAAGCCGCTCCCACATAGAGCGGCTTTTTTTCGGCTCTGTTCAACGAGCGTGAAATGTGAGCAACCCTCAATCGCCCTTTCAGGATGATTGAAATTAGCCCGGGGCAAGCCCGAAGGGCGCAACCACGGAAAACAGAATTACCCCAAGTATGCACTCTGAAAGGGGTCACCAGGTGCCATATCCACAGGCGTTAAACACATTCTAAATGTTGAATACACTAAAAATATTCGACAATACCAACACTATACAACCTGAAAGATATAAAATTTCAAATAATTTGTCTCTGGCACCTGAAGCAATATCGGGTGGTCACACGACTGCTGACGCGCTTCAATCTGACGCAACATCACGCCCGCCTCCCGTGAAGCATCCAAGAGCATTTCCTGAAAAAGCTCATCCTTCATAAAGTGCGAACACGAACATGTCGCGAGATATCCGCCACGAGGGAGCATTCGCATAGCCTTCATGTTGATCTCTTTATAGCCATGATATGCACTTCGCACCGTCGAATGACTTTTTGTAAATGCTGGCGGATCAAGGATAATAAAATCGAATGATTTTGAGCGCTCTGCCGCGCAGCACGTCAGATAATCAAACACATCCGCAGTGACAAACTCCAGCTTTGCTTCAAGCCCATTGCGCTCGGCGTTCGCACGTGCCTGCTCGATCGCAAGTGCCGAAATATCCACCGCAGTCACTTTTTCCGCGCCCCCCTTGGCCGCATGCAGCGCAAACGATCCCGTATGTGTGAAACAGTCTAGCACACGACGACCACGTGCAAGCGTCATCACGGCACGGCGGTTGTATTTTTGATCCAAAAAATATCCGGTCTTCTGCCCATCGATATAATTCACATCAAAAGAAATCCCATTTTCCACAATCTCGACATGACCGTTCAGATCATCGCGAAGCCCTTCCGCATGATAGAAATCTTTATACTGCTCAAGCCCCTCAAGCGCACGCGTTCCAACATCGCAGCGCTCATATATCGCCGAAATTTTTTCCCCCATCTTTTCAAGTGTCTCGAGAATCAGCTCAAAAATCATAGACTTGCGCAGCTCTATACCCAAAGACATTGTCTGGATAGACAGCACATCCCCAAAGCGATCCACCACTAGCCCGGGAAACTGATCAGACTCTCCAAAAATCAGACGGCAACACTTAAAATCTTCCCCCATCACATGCCGGCGATACTCGATCGCATACTGGACTCTCCGCATCCAAAAGGCTCTGTCAAAGCGATCATTGGCATTCGTCGATATGATGCGGACTCGGATCTTGCTCTTGTCATTGACAAGCCCTGTGCCAAGATATGCCCCCTTCACACTCTTGACATCGACAAGATCCCCTTGCGCATACGTTCCACTGATGTTCGTCACTTCATCCCCAAAAACCCAGGGATGACCCGCTCTGAGGCTTTTTTCTGCCTTTGGCGTCACTGTAAATACTGGATATTCCCGACTCATTCATGCTCCTTCTAAATGGCGACAAAACAATGATGTGCCTGCCAATTTCCAAGCCTGCTTTTTAACGCGACACATGTTTCAATGCAACTTGCCACTTTATGCAAAAGACAAGGCCGCCCATATCGTCTGTGCTCTGACTGAACCATCCAAATTACAGCCCCTCGATACTGACTGAACAGGCGCGATATCCATCGCATGCCCAGGAGTGACGCTCACGATATTATTCGCCTTTAATGCCTGAGTTTGCTATAAAATGCCAGTGTCGGGGGCATATTTTCGACATTTTGGTGCGTCTTGGCTATTTGCCCAATTGGATCATTTCAGAGAGCTGACATGACTTCACGATCATTACCCATTCTCGTTATCCTTTCATCCCTGCTGTTCGCCTCTTGCGAGGAAGCAAGCAACACCACAGACTCCAACTCATCCCAGAACTGTGATTCAACATATATCCCGGCTTGCAGCTCAGACCTGCGCTCAAGCAATATGTGCATACACGCCCAGATCACCAATGTCCCCTGCAGCATAAACGAAACCTGCAACGCCCTGACCGGTCTGTGCACTCCAAATACAACGACAACAGATCCGACCATTCCTCAAGATCCGGTCGAACCTCAAGATCCGACCATTCCTCAAGATCCGGTCGAACCTCAAGACCCTGTCGAACCCCAAAATCCAGTCATTCCTCAAGACCCTGTCAAACCTCAAGATCCGACAAACGATCTGCTCTGCGACTCTAAAACATTCACCCCGACCTGCCTGAACACTCATAGTCTCAGAATCTGCCTCAATAACATCCTCACCACGCAGACATGCGCCTCTGGCATGGAATGCATCGGGAATGCGTGCAAAAGCACAGGTTCGTCAAACGCGCCCACTGTCACAACAGGAAATCCTGGCGAAAAATGCGATCCCAATACGTTTACAGAGCGATGCTATGGCACGACAGAAGCCATCGCATGCATCGAACAGTTCGACGCGAACGGGGAAAGCACAGGATCTTACAAGGTCGAAAAAATCGATTGCGTGAAGAATTACGGCAAAAAATATATCTGTGACATCTTTGAGGATTTTTACGGCGATGGCCGCGATATCGTCGGCTGCTTCTCAGATGCTGAAAAATGCTCTACGCTTGGCGAATCCTATACCGTCTGCGAAGACGATTCCACATACGAAGATGTCGAGTATAACGAGTACTTCTCAACCTCCACATACCGTTGCGTTCACGGCGTACTCAATGACTACTATTACTTCGAAAGCTCAGTTCCCTGCCCGGGCAACTGCAACAAAGATAAAACAGGCTGCAAATGAACCCATACGAAAGCATCGAGATGCTCATGCGCAGAGAAGGCTATCAGGGCTATATCCTCGGCTGTGACGAAGTCGGCCGAGGCCCGCTCGCGGGACCAGCTACTGTTGCCTGTGTCGCCTATCCCCTGAACGTCTCCCCTGATCTGCCGCTTTTTTCCCTGATCGATGACTCCAAAAAACTCTCCGCAAAAAAACGCACACAGCTCATCGACGCGATTCACGAAACAGCTGCTGCCTATTGCGTCCTCGACATGTCCCCTGAACAAATCGACGAACTCAATATCCTCCAGGCATGCCTGCTCGGCATGAAACTCGCTGCACACAATGTCATCGAGCAGCTTGGCGCCGACTGTTCGAATGTCCATGTCATCATTGACGGAAACAAGCTCATCCCAAACTTTGATTACCCACAGACTGCATACGTCAAAGGTGACGGGAGAGCGTGGTCAATCGCATCCGCATCCATACTCGCGAAAGTCCACCGCGATGACCTCATGATCGCATACGACACCCAGTATCCCGGATACGGCTTTGCCCAAAACGTCGGATACCCCACAGCTGCACACAGAGCCGCACTCGCAAAACTCGGCCCCACTCCGATTCACAGAAAATCCTTCAAGGTAAAGAAATCGTGAAATGTTTGTGAGGCTGCCACCTCATACAACCAGCGTCTAGTTGCGTAATTAGCGTCATTATCTCCCCTTTCCCATTCATGGAGAGACAAGGGGAGTGTTCAAGGAAATATCACGTATTTTTGCAATTAGATACTAGCCTTTCTGATTAAATTGACCTATAATAGCATAATTGTGTCAAAAAAAATGTTGACTTTTTTAACACCGGCTTGGCCCTATCGCCAAATCGCCAGCAACAACGATAGGATTCAAGCCATATCTAACAAAGGAAACGAATGAAACACAACATGCTGGATGCACATCTGTGGGACAATATGCACTACCTGTTCCGCAGTCTCAATGACCGTATGATTCACGCATCGTTCTGCTACGATTTCAGATTAGATGCCGAAATATTGAAGCATACATTTGAGTATATTTTTCAAGAAATTCCTGTCTTACACGCGAGTTTCAATGGCGAATTTTTCCGCTCATACTGGTCAGTCGCCCCATATCAGATCGACCAAGTCCTCACATTCAAGGAAATTGACGATGCAGACCTTGAACAGTCACAAGACGATTTTCTCTGCGGATATATAGAACCCGATGCCCCCATACAAATGCTTGTCACCGTTTTCTATCACGGCGGCAAAAGCACGATCTGCATCCTCGTAAATCACATGTGCATGGATGGCGGATCACTCAAGTATTTCTTGAGCGCGATGTGCAAGATTTACAATAACATTGCAAGCGGAGCCCCCGAAGGTGAAATCAAAATGGGGAACCGTTCACACATGGCGGTGTACGAATGTCTTTCCCCGGATGCACGAAAAGCCGCTTTGCGCCTCTTTAAAAACATTAACACAAAAGATGACGACTTTTTCCCGCTGGCACCGAGCACCCCCGAGGATCACACGATGCTCATCCGGCGAAAACTGCCCTCAGGCATGTTGCGCCAGCTTCATGAAGTCGCACAGAAACGTAAAGCGACCATGAATGACCTATTGCTGGCCGCCTATTTCCATTCGCTCTACGAAATCGCAGAATTTTCAGACAACAGAAAGATATCCATATCCTGCGCGATCGATCTGCGCCGTCATCTCAAAGGGGAAGCCTTAAAAAGTATTACAAATCACACCTCATGGATGCAATGCGAAGTCCAGCAAAAAGGCGCGCGCATCTCAGACACGCTTGATTCCGCCAAGCAATCGGCAGACAACTTCAAAAGCGATCCCTATATGGGCCTGCACGGTTTTCCGCTCATCTCGCTCATATTCCGCATATTCCCACATGCTGTCGCAGAAAAGCTCATCTTCACGGTCTATTCAAACCCGCCCTGTGCCTTGAGCAACATCGGCAGAATCGACATTCATACATTAAATCTGCAAGGACACGAGCCCATCGACGGCTTCATTACCGGAGCGGTCAAATACAAGCCATATATCCTGCTCTCGATGTCCACGCTCGGCGATGATATGACGCTTGCCATCTGCACTCGCGGAAACGACAAGGATCGAGAGATTATCAATCACTTCTTCGATGTTTACATACAGAATTTAAAAACGCTCATCGCGGAAATTGAAGAAACGCCTTCAAATTCATGAGCCAGTCGATGCCCTGAATGCGTGATATCCCCGAGGGGCTATCACCAAAATAAAAAAGCCGGTGCGTATGCCGCGCTTTCGCGCGCCATAGCACCGGCCCAAAAGCTGCGTATTGGCAAAGCCAATAGCGGCAGGTTTTATAGATTACCTGATTTCAATTTTAGAGACCTGAATAACGTTTGACCCCGTCGAATTGGTCAGCACAAAGCTTGTTGCGCCATTGCTTACTGTGAATGCATCTTCTTGCGCAACGCTCTTTTCTTTGGCCTTTGCAGTAGCTGTTGCAACCCCATCATCAAATGTTAACAGGTTTGCATCAAACTTATCTGTACCGAGCAACCAAGTCACATAAACCTTACTACCAGCTTTCACACCGGAAACAGAAATCGAGCCCGTCCCTTTTTTCATGTTGCAAGTACCGCTAATATTCGCACTTGAAACAAGGACAACAGTGACGCCATTCTCATATTTAATCGTATAATTCTTGGCATCGCTCGATTCGCAGGTCGCAATTCCATTCGTAGCTTTCTGCATCGCATCGCAAGATGCTTTCATCGTCAGCGAGAAATTGGAATCGCCGCCAGCCGGGGTCTTCTCTACGCAGACCTGGTTCTTGCACTCAAAACCACTCTTGCAATCGCTGTCCTTCGTGCATTCTGGCTCGGCCGCTTTCTCTACGCAGACCTGGTTCTTGCACTCAAAACCACTCTTGCAATCGCTATCCTTCGTGCATTCAGGCTCAGCAGCTTTGATGCACTTCTTGGACTGACAAGAATAATCCTTGGCACAGTCAGAATCACTCGCGCAAGAAGATTTGCAGAAATTGCCTGACTGGCACTTATAGCCATTGCAATCCGTATCCTTTTTACATCCGCAGAAAGCATAATCATCGCCATCCTTGATGCAGACCTTCCCGTTCGGATCGTCCGCACACTTCGAGCGGCTCTTCTCATTCCCAAGATCGCAAGCTACGACATACTCAAAATAATTCGGATCCGTATAGCATGTAGATCCCACGAAAGAAGCGTTCGGGCAGCTGTTTTTGTCGCCACCAGGAATGACGCATGTATTATTTCTGGTGTCACAGACCTTGCCAGACTCACAATCATTATCCCCAAGACATTCCACGCATTCGAAGCCCTGTGTACTGGCTCTGCAAACGCGATTGTTGCCGTCATTGCATTCAGTCGGAGGGAACCAGCCGTCTTGCACGATATTGCCGCCATCGCAGCCAAACCCTGTATCCACGCCATCTTCGGTGCGGCAATAATAGCCATCAGCCTTGCCTTTGCACCACTCGGCGTTTTTCGCTTCGCAGACATTGGCACTGCACACAGGCGTTGCAGCATCGCAGTCATTCGAATTGCGGCAGCCGACGCATTTCGGCGCATCGCCATCCGCCATGCAGAATGACGTACTGTCTTTGCACTGCTGCTCCCCGGTCACTTTTTCGCCCTTGCAGCAGAACGAATTCGCACCTGCAAGCGCGCTCGAGCAATAGCAACCGTCCGCTTTGCCTGTGCAGAGCGTCTCCTCAACCGGCTCATCCACACACACGCCGTTTTCGCACTTGTAAGCACATTCCTCATTTACAGTAAACGCGCCTCCAGAGCAGACCATCGCCTTGTTGCCTTCGCATTTCTGCTCCCCATTCGTGCACTTTGAAGGATCAGGCTGCACCACCGGCGTGCCCGTGCAAACGCCATTCTCACATTTCTGCCCTTCAAGGCATTTGTCGCCGCTCACCCAAAGTCCGCTCGCGTTGCATGTCTGCGGAATATCGCCATTACAGCGCTTCTCCCCATTCGCACACGACGTCCCAGGCTGTATTGGCTCATTTGTCACGCATTTGCCCGCTTCACATTTATATGCACAGTTCTCCGACAGCTTATACTTGCCATCCACGCACAGATAGACCGTATTGCCCTCGCACTTTGCCACAGAACATTCATTTGTCGGACGCGATGGCGTCGGATCTGGCTCATCGTCGTCACAAGCAAAAAATGTACACGCAAGCGAACTCAGCAACAGCGAGAGGATAAGTTTGTTCTTCATCACTAAAAATCCCTCTAAAATCCTTGCCCCAAAAAAGGGTACGTAAAGGTCGTTTTTTAAGGGTTTAACTACATAAACCCACTTCTGCCGCTTTTAGAGCGTATTGCGCTTAAAATCAAACACTCTCACAATTTTTTTACACGACCATTTAATGAGGCATCTGCAATTCCATCATCCGGCACTCGGCAAGCCTGCTTCTGCACCATCAAGCCTTTATTTATGCCCACATCCGCCCATTCCCCAGCACACAAATCGCAAGCCGGCTTTACGCCTTGACTTCAACCGCGTAGTGCACATTCCCTGCTCACAAATTGCAATGTTTCAGCAACCTCCATGAAGCTGGACAATACCAGGATTTAATAGGCATTGCGAAATCAGCCATAAAAAGATAGAACGCTTTACGGCTTTTTATCTCGATCGGGGGAAACCTTACTGATGTCCAAAGAAAAGAAAGAAAAAAAGAAAAAATCAGAAGCATCGACCGTTGCCGCAGAAAATGCGAACACTCAGGAACAAACGGACGAAAAATTCGACGACCATGCCACCATTCAAGCTGACAATGCCGCTGCTCAAGCTGACAATGCCGCCACCCAAATCACTGAAACGCCCCAAGCTTCAGCCAAAGAGAATAGCGATGCGCCTGCAGCAGAGTCATCCAACGGCGATGCCCAAACACAAAAAACGCATCCAGACAGCAGCGATACCATCCCAGCAGCAGGTTTCTCAGCCGCCGCGCCTTCTGATCCCATTGAGGCCATGACAAAAGATCATGAGGCAATCCGCCTGATGCTCGGTCTCGACAAATCGCTCGACACGCGCGGAAAATTTGAACAAGAACGCACAAAAACCGGCATCCGCCCCTATATCGTCATCGCGATCACGCTCGCGATCATCACCGCAAGCATCGCCGCCTGGTTCGGCTTCGAATACATCATCGCAAAGCAAGAAGAAGCTCGCTATATCGCCGAACACGACAGAAAACTCGCAGAAGAGGAAGCCCGCAGAAACCGCATCGAATACGCCGACATCGCATTCCTCGAATCATTCCCGCCAAACGTCGCAATCTCGATGGACGGAAAACAGCTCTACGCTCGCTCGAAAGACGGCAGCTACACTGAACTGCGCGCGCGCGAATCCACCTGGATCCAGAACCTACCTGTAAAAGAAGACACTGTCTTCAAATACAGCTTCGCCGCAGAAGGCTTCCACCCGCTCACACGAACCGTCGCATATTATGATTGGTATCCCAGCAACAAGCCCGGCGCCAATCCGCTCCAAAAAGTCTTCAAAAAAATCGTCCTCGAACCGGACAGCACCCCGCGCGTCCCCTCTTGCGCCGAACTTCCCAAACTCACAAAAGACGACAATCCATGCGAATGGTCCGTCTTCCGCGAAATCGTCTTCCGCGAGCGCTACGCCGAAGCCGTCAAGCCGCTTACACTCTCTGAAAACGACCAGCGCAAATCGCTTTCTGCGCTTCTCGAACTACATCCGCTTCTCGCTCAGGCTGCTGCCGGTTTTGATCCGCAAACGCTCGCAGCAAACAAACCAATCATCGATCCCGAGCTTCCCGACTCAACAAAATCTCTCCTCAAAACACTCACGGAACACCCGTTCGGCCTCTATGGCTCAATCACGATCAAAACTGACTCCCCAGATACGCGCGTCTTCTTCATGAGCGAACCGCTCATGGTCGTCAAAGCCTCTGGCAGCATGAGCCAGGTCAAAGTCCAGCCCGACGCCCCATACACTTTCGCCGTCTATGGCCAGGGGCGCCCACTCGATATTACCCAGCCACTCACCATACGCCTCGAAACCGACAATGCTCCCGCATACGTCACCGAAATCGCCCCCCACATGTGGCACTGCTCGATTCCCGCTTCAGACGTGATTCCCAAAATTCCCGCGCCGCCACTCGCAGACGAAGCACAATCCCCCGATTTCAGGCACTATCTCTGCGACTATTCCCTCACGATTTCCGTCGATTTCAAATCAATCAACGCCATCGAAGCTGAGGCCGCAAAACAGCGCGAAGCCGCAAAAGAAAAAGAAAAACACCCCCAGCAACCTGCAAACAACTAATCTGCTTTTGTGACGCGCGCTATCGGCTCTCCCCGATACGCGCGCGCCCCGCGCCTATTGCATACGGCGCGGTTACTGCTCTCGCGTCCACAATACGCTCCGCATCATACGAAAAGATGCCCGTAAGACCGAGAAATCAATCAAAATAGTCTCATGACTACCGTCAAAAATAAAACTCCCCCAAACGCTTCTTACAAAAACTCACCATTAAATTTCATATCTCAAATTTCACCCACAAAAAATCACAACCAGAAATCACCCACAAAAAAATCACAACCAGAAATCACCCACAAAAAATCACCACCAGAAATCGCCCACAAAAAAATCACAACCAAACTTCCACTCACAAAATCCCCCCAAACCTCCCCTCCCACACAAAACCATCGCCTTTCTTTCGGGAGGGGGTGTGGGGGACCCCCTTTCTTTTGGCAAAAAGAAAGGGGTTCCCCCACAAAAAACAAAAACCTTCAGACCAAGCTCCAACCAGGCTTTGGCTGAAGGTCAAACGCCGTAAAACCTTCACCTGCCTCAATGAGCGGCTTTAGGTGATATTGTCCAAGCCCAGCGATCATCGCCGCATTGTCAGTGCAAAGTTTCATCGGAGGTATCGAAAGGCGAAGCCCAGACTTCTCGCAGTCATCGCGCAAACGCTCGCGGAGACGCCGGTTAGCCGACACACCGCCAGCAACAACAACTGTCTTCGCACCGATTTTGCGCGCTGCACGAATTGTCTTGCGTGCCAAAGAGTCGACGACAGCTTCCAGCGCCGACGCGCACAGATCAGAGAGCGCCTGACCATCCGGCATCGCCCCCATCTTGCGAAGCTGGGTCGCAACGCTCGTCTTCAGACCCGAAAACGAAAAATCAAAATTATCATGCTGCGGCAACGCGCGCGGGAAATGATACTTCTCGCGGTCCCCCCCAACACTCAGGCGGTCAATCTGAACACCGCCAGGATAAGGCAAACCGAGCATCTTACCGACTTTATCGAGTGCTTCACCGGCCGCATCGTCGAGCGTCTGCCCGATCATTTCATACTGACCGACACTGCGGACTGCGATCAGGTTCGTATGACCTCCAGAAACGACAAGCCCCATGAACGGAAAATCAGGCTTGTCCATGCCCTGTGCCGTATCGAGCAACGGCGCGAGCAAATGACCTTCCGTATGATGCACGCCCACCAGAGGAATATTGCGCGCATACGCAAACGCCTTCGCGGCTTCAAGCCCTACAAGCAATGACCCGATCAGGCCAGGTCCCTGTGTCACAGAAACGCCGTCTATCTCTGAGGGATCCACGCCTGCTTCCTTGAACGCCCCACGAAGTACCTCGACGATATCCACAATATGCGCACGGCTCGCTAATTCCGGCACAACGCCGCCATATTTCGCATGCAGCGGTATCTGGCTAGCGATGATATGCGAAAGGATTTTGCCATCCTCCACAATCGCAGCCGAACATTCGTCACATGAACTCTCTATTCCAAGTATCTTCATTCCGTCTCTCAACTTATTAATGATGCGCATTCACCGCGCACGCACAAAAAAACACCCGCTCCCCATCGAGCGGGCATCGAAATGATTTTTTGCGATTGTCAAAGCCTCTTCTCCCCAGCAGTCAAGGGTTACGAAACGATAATTGCAATCGCTGAGCATCCCCAAACATTGCCTTTTTTCAGAAGAAGTGTTTTGGTGAACCTACTTCCTTTAGACACAAAGAAAGTAAGTCCCCTCGCAAAAATCTCCCTATGACTCAGTTCGTCCCTGCATAGCAGGCGTAATAATCCCCTTCGCCTTTGATCACAATCAGAATATTGTCATCGCGATATGTCTGGGATTCATGCTTCCAGTCATCCCCTGCAGACGTGCTGAATATCTGATTGTCAAACAAATACTGTTTGAGGCGCGGCAATACGGCCTTCTCATCCGGAATATAAGTGCCGCTGAATGTGCGCCGACCGCTCGAAATAAATGCGCCGCGCGCCTCCCCGTTGGCTTCCTCGCGCTTCGTCTGCCAGATCGCCTTCAAAAATGCGTCCGATGATGATGTCGAAGACCCATGGTGGCATACCTTGAGGAAATTCGACTTGACCTTGCCCGTCTCGATTGCCTTCTTCTCCTGAGGCTCTTCGGCATCTCCCGTAAAGAGCATAGAATATCCCTTATATGTGATGCGGAAAATGATCGAGGCTGAGTTCGCGTTCGCGCTTGATGTCTTGCCGATCGACTTCGTGCTGAACAGATATTCCGTCTGTATCTCCGGACCGAAGAATTCGACAGGGAAGGCACCGCCAACTGTAAAATGTGCTTCCGCTGGCATATAGATATTGCTCTTTGAAGGCACAATCCCCTGCATCTTCGTGATCCAGGTCTTGTAATTTTTCGCGACATACTCGTCAGTGTTCAGTTCCATCGGATCGATATAATTCTTGATGCCGATGGTGCTGTTGAACAAGTTGAGGAAACCGCCAAAATGGTCAGAATGCGGATGCGTCAGGAATACAGCATCAAAAGAATCCGTCAGCTTAAAACCATGGTTGACGAGATAATCACGGATAATCGGCCCTGACTGCGTGTTGAAGGCATTGCCGTCACCGCCATCAATCAGCACATTCTGCCCGGTCGGCGTCTGAATCCAGATTGAATCTCCCTGACCGATATCCATCACATGAATGCGCAAAGAGTTCTCGGGAGGATTCATCTGCGCCGCCGTACATGCCTGCCCATTCTGATAAACCACGCGCGAGTTCTGATTTTCCTTGGGCACATAGCGGCACATGCGCCCGTTCAGCTTCCCTGGCTTGCAGTAATAGATATCGGATGAATCGCCTTCATCCTCATTTTCAGGATCTTCGCCGGCAGCTTCTTTCTGCGCCATTTCGTTGAATGCGTCGAGATCGCTCTCCGTAAACGATGTCTTGCAGTTGCTCTGCTCAGAATCAGAAGCAGTGACCCATCCTGACTCGCAGTTTGGACCATCCGGCGGCACAACGGCAGACTGGAAGCAGCATTTGCGACCCGTTGCAAGCGTCAGCATACCCTCTTTGCCATATTCCTGGGCGGCATGCATCGATTCCATTGAACACGCATCATTACCGTCATTGCCAGATTCCTGATAATCCATCCCAAACATCTGGCTGCATGTCGGATCATAACAGCATAACTTGCCATCGGCGAGCACCTCGCTCACGGGCATGTTATCCTGTGCAGCAGCCGACTGCTGCGCGCTCGTACACGCCCCAGCGCCGTCATTCGCAGACTTGCGGTATTTCACCGGGCACGAGGGCGGTTTCAGACAGCAATACAAATCATCCGTCAGCTGATACGTCGTCGGCTCTGATACACACGGATGGCTCTTGAGCACCGTCAGGTATTCGTTGCCGTCAAAACTGCTGCATGCTTTGCGGATATCCGCGCTATTTTGCCCCGAATCGCTCAGAGAATCAGGCAATTTCATCTGGTCATCCAGACAGCCGCTAACACCTGCGCTTAACACGGAAATCACAATCACATCTCTAAGCTTCATGCCCTTACATCTCCTCATTTGGGAACGCTCATGCCCCCAGACAAAATCTCTTATTATAAATCACATTTCTGCCTCAAAACGCAAGACTCTGTTTGATATTCCTCAAGTATCATCACACACTCACGCTCAATATCCACTTGACAGACCTCCGCCAAAAACTCATAACGCCATCGGTCGCTTTGTCAGTCTTTTCTGACATTCCCTTGTGCTTCGATATTGCAAATAAAGGATATATAATGATACATTTAGATACATACCCCCCCCCCATTTTCCACACACTCAAAACCGCACTAGCCCAAAACTCGCAGTACCCTCACTAAATGCCACATCACAAGCATTTCTATTGCGCCTTTTGGTTGCTCTGCTGACATGCAGCCTGACCATCATTTTCGCCACATCCCCCGCGTTCGCTCAGGACAAATGTGAAAATCTCACCAAGAATTCCGAATGGACCGATAATCTGGCAAAACTCGTCCAAGCCGTTCAAAACGACGACCTCAACGAAGCCCAAGTGCTCTCAAAGAAACTGAACACCATCTGCCAAAATGCCCCGGTGCTCAATTATGTGCAGGGCAAAATGCACGAAAAACTTGGCGATCGTGCCAAAGCGCTCTACGCCTACCAAAAAGCGAGCGAAAATACCTACAAATTCGCAGTCGATCCAGACACCGCCCAAAAGATCTGGTATGCCCGATACGAATTCGAACATCCCGAGCGCACGGCCGATGCCCTCAACAAGCAGAGCGACAAGATTGCCGATTTGCAGGCCCAGAGCGAGCAGAATCTCGATGCTTTCTCTGCCTATAAAGAGGAGCATTATAAAGAGATTTCAAGGCTTTTATGGACCGGCACCGGCGTTGCCGCTGGCGGACTCGCCATGATCGGCGCTGGCATCGCACTTGTGGCGATGTATCCATCCTCTTCAATCGAACAAGTGGACGGCGGTAAAAAGCCCAATCTTGTCCATGAAGAACCGCTTCATTCCTTAGGCTGGGCTTTCGTCGGCGTCGGCGGAGCCTTGCTCGTCGGCGGCACAGTCCTGGCAGGCATTTACGGCTACAAATACACCCACTTCAAAACAGATAACGCCGAACTCTCTTTCTCGATCTCGCCGACAAGCCTCTCTTTCGGCCTGGCTTTTTAAGGAGGTGTCGCCATGACAAAGAAATCCTTCCTCCTCACATCCATGGCAGTTCTGCTCCTTTCCAGCTGCACGCCAGACCACTATATTAATGATGGGTGTACTGTCGGCGACACTTATTGTGAGGCAAATGTCGTCTATAAATGTGTACCAGCAAAATTAGAAAAATTAGATAATCTCACTTTTATTGATCCCGAAGGCATTCAAAGCGAAGAGAACACTTTTTGGAAACTAAGCGGCTATTGTATTACAAATGCCTGTAATGGTGATAAGTGTGCATGTTCAGAATCCTGCTCAAATAATTGTAATGAAGACGGCTCGTGCAAATGCGACACTTCTTGTACCAATGGCTGCGATGCAACAGGACAAACATGCTGCCCAGAAACCTGTCAAAATGGCTGTGACATCAGCGGCAAGTGTTTATGTCCCGAAAGTTGTGCCAACGGCTGTGATGCAAGCGGCAAACAATGCTGTGATGAGAAATGTAAAAGCGGATGCGAGTTGGATGGCTCATGTTTGTGTTCGGCAAGCTGCATCAACGAATGCAAAGACGACGGTTCATGCATCCCCTCAAAAGGTTGTATAAACGGCGTTGACCAAAGCACAGGTGCCTGTATTTGTCACCCCGTTTGTCCCGAGAGTTGCAATCCCGACGGTTCTTGTGCGTGTTCGCCAGACTGCATCAACGGATGTAAAGACGATGGCTCATGCATCCCCACGGAAGGCTGCTCAAATGGGGTCGATGAAACTGGCGCCTGCAAATGCCCCGATAAATGCAAGAATGGTTGTGATGAAACGGGAGCAAAGTGTACCTGTCCACATGAATGCATAGGCGGCTGCAACGCTACTGGGTCGCAATGCACCTGCGAAGCGAGCTGTGTCGATGGCTCTTCGTGCGACACGAGCACGGGCAAATGTGCATGCATTGAGAAGTGCACGTCTGGTTGCAATGAAACTGGTGATTGTGATGCAGCATGTGAAAATGTTAAATGTAAGGAGAACGAAATTTGCAAAGCAGGCAATTGCCTAGACCCATGCAAAGATATCAATTGTGATACAGCGAAAGAATATTGCAATATGGGCGAATGTGTTCCCATCGATGGCAATCATAACCATATGCATGATCGATATGAAACAGCAGTCAATCAAGGCCAAGACTGCCGCAAATATGCTGATTGCGATAGTTCAGATGGTAAAGGGGATGGTTTCTGCGACAGTTTTATTGGATATAAATGCTCGACCAGATGCGCTTCAGATGAACAATGCATCGATGACGACGAATATCACTATGTATGCCGAACAGACGGTCGCTGCGCTCCTGATACTTTTGTAACCGTGTGGGATTTTGAAAAAGAGTTTAGTGAATCTGAAAAGCTGGTTTTGTCTACAAGCAAAGCTAATAAATGTGATTTTACAATTGATTGGGGGGATGGCAAGAAGGAAAGTTTAAAATGCAATATCGGAGAATGCGCAGATATCGGTCACATTTATGAAGAGGCTGGTCAATACACCGTAACAATCAAAGGGACTTTAGATGGCTTTGGCTTTGCTTGGACGTGCGTTGGTGGTGGAGCATGTGCAAGTAATCCATCTGCAGAACATATATATAATGGTTGGTCTTTAAATAATGCTCTCTTCCCACCAGAAAGGTTAATCGAAGTCAAAGCTTTTGGACCAGTTGGATTAGGCAATCATGCTTTTGCTTTTTGTAGCAACCTCAAATCGCTTTCAGCTGTAGATATCCCAGATGCGTCCAAGATGCAAAATTTGAGCTACGCTTTTACAAATTCTGATTTCGATTTGTCTATAGAAAACTGGGATATGTCGTATGTAACAGATATGCGCGGAATGTTCAGGAATACGACAAGTTTTAATCAACCACTTAATCACTGGGACACCTCAAATGTTATGTATATGGGAGGAGAAAAAATAAATCTCTACGGTACAGATTATTATATGTATGATGGTATGTTTCAAAATGCATTGAAGTTCAATAAGTCGCTTAATGACTGGGATACATCAAAAGTTAAGACAATGGCGACAATGTTTTGGGGAGCTGTTGTATTTAACCAAACAATCAGTAATTGGGATACTTCAAGTGTTATTTATATGGCTCATATGTTCGAAGGAACGAATAAATTTAATCAATCTCTCAGTAATTGGGATACTTCAAATGTGATCGATATGTCCTTTATGTTTCATGAAGCCTTGAGTTTTAATGGCAATATTGAGGCATGGAATACTTCAAATGTTGAAAATATGGAAGATATGTTTTTTGGAGCTATAAACTTTAATCAGCCCCTCAACAAATGGGATACATCACATGTAACATCGATGAAAGGAATGTTCAAAAGCGCACAAAGTTTCAATCAACCGCTCAATCAATGGAACACCTCAAAAGTTCAGAATATGAATGGAATGTTTGAAAGTGCATCATCCTTTAATCAGGATATTCACACATGGAATACATCAAGTGTAACAAATATGAATGGTATGTTCAGTAATACATCCTTTAACAAACCATTGTTAACTTGGGATACATCTAGTGTAAATAACATGTCAGAAATGTTTAAAGGTGCAAATAAATTCAATCAACCCATTGGTCAGTGGAATACTTCAAATGTGTGCAATATGAGTAGCATGTTTGAGGATGCAGCTGTTTTCAATCAAGATATCAGTTCGTGGAAAACCTCAAACGTAACGAATATGCAAAAAATGTTTTCTAAAGCAATGGCTTTCAACCAACCGATTGATAATTGGGACACCGCTAAAGTAACAAATATGAGTGAAATATTTGATTCAGCGCATCGTTTCAATAATCCATTAAATAAATGGAACACTTCTAGTGTTACGAATATGCATGGCTTATTTAATAGTGCTTGGGATTTCAATCAGCCACTCAACGATTGGAATACATCAAATGTGACGGATATGAAAGAGATGTTTCGCTCTACTCATAAATTTAATAAACCGCTGAATCAATGGAATGTCTCAAAAGTCAATGATATGTCAGAAATGTTTGCATATAGTGTGAGTTTTAATCAGGATATTAGTAGTTGGAAGATTAATAATAACACAAAGGTTGATAAGATGTTTTATGGAGCTCAAGGCATATCGAAAGAAATCTATTGTAAAATCTCTAAAGCATGGAACATTGATCTTGGAGGAAGCTTTAACTGCAACTGATTTCGCTCCCCACGCGCCGTATGCCTACGACATAGGCGCGTGCCCAGGCGCGGCGTATCGCAACGCGATAGCCGCGCCCCAATATCCCCCCTACAGCCTATTGCCTCCCTGTCTCTCTATTCTTCGGCATTATCCTCAATGCCTATACAATTGCTAATTGCTAATAGCTAATTGCTAATTCCATCTTGACTCGCCCATAAAGATAGGGGAGATTACAAACGGGGGATGCAATATCAAGGAGTACACGTCATGGGAACTTGGCTAAATCCGGGCAATGAAAATTTTAGGCAGATGGTGGAGAATGCCGCATTTTACGTCGACAAGACGGGCATGCTGGCGCAGTTTAACCAATGGCTATTCTCTCCTCAGCGCTATGTGTGCGTGAGCCGGGCGCGGCGGTTTGGCAAGACGATTGCCGCCGACATGGTGGCAGCGTATTACGACAAGACATGTGATTCGAAAGCGCTGTTTGAGCCATTTGAAATCGGGCGAGATGCCTCGTTTGAGAAGGGGCTCAACAAGTTCAATGTGCTTCAGTTCGATGCCCAGACGTTTTACCACAGCGGCGATTCCGGTGAGGAATATGTGGCTACCATTACGCGCAGTCTGCAAAGAGAGTTGCTGGAAATGTGGCCATTCTGCACAGATACGCCAAAGAAAACTCTGTTTGAGTCATTAGAACGAATCCATCAGAAAACAGGCGAGCAATTTGTCATTATTATTGACGAATGGGACAGCGTGTTTCGGCATCATACCCCCGATTCTGTCCAGCGCATTTATGTGGATTTTTTAAGACAAATTTTTAAGAGCGGCACAACGAATAAATTCTGTGCGCTGGCTTATGTGACCGGCATTTTCCCGATCGTGAAGTACAACACAGAGTCTGCGATGAATTTATTTTTTGAGTACACGATGATTGATTCTGGTCCATTGACCCCATTTGTCGGCTTTGTCGAAAGCGAGGTCCAGAACCTGTGCAAACAATATCAAATGGATTTTGAACAATGCAAATCCTGGTATGATGGTTATCTTTTAGAAGACATGGCGCATGTGTATAATCCAAACTCCATTTATAAAGCGATGGTCAGGCGAAAATTCCAGAGCTATTGGACGGCGACAGGTGCCTACGAACAGATATCCGATCACATCACGCTGAATTTTGACGGGCTCAAGGAATGTGTTGCGGCATTGATGGCAGGCGGGAAAGTTCCCGTCAGGACGCGCCATTTCAAGAATAAAATGGATGATTTAAAGAACCGCAATGATGTCCTCACGTTATTGATTCATCTCGGTTATCTCGGATTTGATGAAGCGACTTCGGAATGTTTTATTCCAAACAAAGAAATTCGCCTTGAGTTCGAAGTGGCATTGGAAGACGCCCAAATGGAAGGCTTTGTGGATGCCTACAAGCGATCGGCAAAAATCATGAATGCTCTGCTGTCCAAAGATGAAAAGACCGTCGCATCAGAAATCCAGAAAGTCCATGATGATATCTCCTCTGTGCTGACCTACAACCGAGAATCAGATCTCGCCTTAGTCATCATGTATGCATGCGCTTCAGGCCGCAAGACCTACAAATTCGTTCGGGAACTGCCCACAGGCACAGGGTTTGCCGATATCGTGATGTTGCCCATGACCCCAGGCGATTCGGCCATTGTCTGGGAACTCAAGTGGGATCAGTCTGCCGAAGGCGCGATCGATCAGATCAAGACACACCGGTATTGTGATTTCTTTGAAGGCTATCGGGGCACAGTTTTGTTGTGCGGCATCAATTATATTAAGGGTGAAAAGATTCACGAATGCATGATTGAAGAGATAGAAGTGACACCGTGAACTACCCATGCGCAGCGTATCACAATTAGCCCGCACGCGCCGTTGGCATGCGCCCAAAAGTCCACGCGCCGTATTGCCGCAGGCGATAGGCGCGTGCCCCTGCGCGGCGTATCGCAACGCGATAGCCGCGCCCCAATATAAAGCCCCCTACAGCCTATTGCCTCCCTGTCCCTCTATTCTTCAGCATTATCCTCAATGCCTATACAATTCCTAATTCCTAATTCCTAATTCCTAATTCCATCTTGACTCGCCCATAAAAATAGGGGAACGCGTGCGCAGGCCGTATGCGCCACACACAGACTATCAGACTCACAGACTAGCAGACGAGCCAACTAAATGCTTGACTTAATGGTCTCAGACGCTTAAAAGCCGCAAACTGCCGGTCTTTACGACCGGGCTTTGTTTCATCATCAAATCAACCACCATTCAGGAGTAAGTCATGGGAAGAGGTGATCGTCGTAAAAGCTTGAAAATGATCCGCATCAAATCGCAGAACAAGAAAAAAGAGCGCGAGGCCCGCAAACTCAAGGCCGCCAAAGCCGCCAAGAAATAAGATCGCTTTCGACATTTTTTAACGCCGGATCTCTGTCTGTGCTCTCGTATGGCACAGGCCTGATTTCCGGCATTTTTGTGGGCTTTTTGCCCCGATATGAGGTTCTCTTATGTGTGAACATTGTGGACAACAGGAAATGGATGCCGAGCAGCTCGAAGCCGCTCGACATGAAAAACTCAAACGCATCCGCCACTCGGCAAGCCACATCATGGCTGAAGCAGTCCGCGCGATTTTCCCGGATGCCAAGTTCGCCATCGGCCCCGCCATCGCCGACGGCTTCTATTACGACTTCGATCTCCCGCGCCCGCTGACCGATGCTGACCTCGAGACCATCTCCGCCAAGATGAAAGAGATCATCAAGGCGAACGTGCCTTTCGAGCATTCCGGCATGACCAAGGCCGAAGCGCGCGAATTCTTCAAGGATCAGCCCTACAAACTCGAGCTCATCGACGGCATCCAGGACGAAGAAGTATCAATTTATAAACAGTCCACGTTCACCGATCTCTGCGCAGGCCCGCACGTCCGCCGCACCGGCGAGTGCAAGCACTTCAAACTGACGAGCGTCGCGGGCGCGTACTGGCGCGGCGATGCCACCAAGCCGATGCTCCAGCGCATCTACGGCACCGTCTGGCCCACAAAAGCCGAGCTCGATGCCTACCTCGAAATCCAGGAAGAAGCCAAGAAACGCGACCACCGCAAGCTCGGCAAGGAACTCGACCTCTTCTTCATGCATCCCTACGCACCCGGATGCATCTTCTGGCAGCCAAAAGGATACACCGTCTATTCCGAGCTTCACAAGCTCTGGTCCGAAGTCCAGCGCGAACAGGGCTATGTCGAGATCTACAACCCGATCATGTACGATTCGGAGCTCTACAAGGTCAGCGGCCATCTCGACCACTATGCCGATGCCATGTTCAAGCTCGAAGTCGATGGCAAGACGATGTGCCTCAAGCCCATGAACTGCCCCGACACGATGCTCTTCTACAAGCAGCACAAGCACAGCTACCGCGAGCTCCCCTATCGCGTCGCCGAACGCCAGGTCCTCCACCGCAACGAGCTCTCCGGCGCGCTCTCCGGCCTCACCCGCGTACGTCAGTTCATGCAGGACGATGCCCATCTCTTTGTCGCGCCCGATCAGATCGAAGAAGAAATCGGCCGTCTCATCAAGCTCATCGGCAGCTTCTATGAGCTTTTCGACCTCTCCTACAAATTCTATCTCTCCACGCGCCCCGACGATTACATGGGCGAGATCTCGCTGTGGGATCAGGCTGAAGCCGCGCTCGCGAACGCACTGACCAAAAACGGCATCAAATACAAGCTCAATCCCAAAGACGGCGCGTTCTACGGTCCCAAGATCGACATCCTCATCCAGGACTCGCTGGGCCGCCAGATCCAGTGCGCCACAATTCAGCTCGACTTCCAGCTCCCCGAGCGCTTCGAGCTCGAATATGTCACGCCCGAAAACACCGTCGCGCGCCCGGTCGTCATTCACCGCGCCATCTTCGGCTCCTACGAGCGCTTCATCGGCATCATGCTCGAGCACCTCGCCGGTGCCCTCCCCACCTGGCTTTCCCCGGTTCAGGCCGCGTTCCTCCCCATCACCGATGCGTTCGCGCCCTACTGCCACGAAATCGCAAAAGAATGGGAAAAAGCCGGCATCCGCACTTTCGTCGATGACCGCAGCGAAAAAATCGGATACAAAATCCGCCAGGCCACGCTCCAGAAAATCCCCTACATGCTCGTCGTCGGCCAGAAAGAAGTCGAATCAGGCGCGCTCAACCTCCGCTCCTACAAGGATGGCGAACGCGGCTCGATGAATCCCGACGAGCTCAAGGCTGAAATCCTCGAGCACATCAAAAACCGCGTTCTCGATGTCAATATCAAGAAACTCAACCTCGACGCCTTCATCAATCCCGATGATATCGATGCCGAGGAGCAGGATTATTAAACAGGCCGCTTGAGCCGACAAGCGGCTCTGCGCTGCCTCCCCGCCGCTATGCCTGACGGCATACGCGGCTTTAAGCCGGGCTTTTTTTTCAAAATACGCCCGGCTTTTTTGTTCTTTAGTGCCGCGATTATCGATACAATAGGTATCAGGCGCCTGCTGACAAACATGCTCATGCCTCCGCATGCTCTGCTCGCCCAGCATTCAAAACTCAAGTCTATTCAATTCACTCACAGTAATTTAACTGTCCTAAAGCCCCTTTGTCAGACATTCCCTAATGCACAAGGAACCCCATGAGACCCCATTATTTTGCCCTATTAGCGTCACTCTCCCTCTCCGCACTTCTCAGTCTTCAGGCATGCAACAAACAGCCTCAAGAAACTGAAAAATCTTCCGAACCAGCGCCTGCTCAAGTTCAGGAACCACAGCCCGAAGCGCCTGCGCAAGCACAAGACAACCCCATAGATGCCGATGCGCCTGCAGCCGATGCCGCTCAGCCTGAAAATAAAGGCTTTGCAAAAACTTCCGGAGACTGGAGCGACATCCAGATCGAAATCCGAAACTTCCCCGAAAGTTCTGACGAAAAAGACAAAGCGCAAATCAAAAAAGACATCGCCGATCTGCTCCAAAAATGGAACAACCTCAGAAATCTCAAAGGTTATGAAAAGCTCGGCATGCTCTACGGCGATACCGCCTATCTGCGCGGCAGCGCGCTTAAGCAAAAAGACCTTACCGCAAAATTCAAAAAATCATTTGAAAAGCATCAAGACTTTTCACAGACGCCAGGCATTCACGTCACGGTCGATTATCTCTTCACTTACGAATTCGAATCTGTAGAAATTTGGAGCGCGCGCTTCGATGAATCTTTCACTCAGGATGGCAAGACGACAGACACCGAGATTTTCATGACCTTCAAGCGCAAACACCTCGATGACGCACAGTCTGTCTGGCGCATCGAGGTCGAAAGCGATATCGCGACCGACCAAAATATGCTCAAAAAACTCGGTCTCTTGCCTGAAAAAGCCCCAGCCACCTGCGAAAGTCTTGCATACCAGATCCTCATCGATTCCCCGCTACTCCGATATGAAATCAACACGATGTATGAAGGGGCTTCCGCTGGTATAAAATCCGGAGAGCTCGACGGGATCAGCCTCGACGCCCCCCCAAGCGAGACACTTCCCCCCGAAAACTCGAAGCATTTTGGCTACGACCTAACGGAAGAACATGCAGCCGATCCAGACAATCCCGAAGATGCTGGTCGAAGTCTCAGGCTCAATGGCTACGCTATCGATTTTGAAGAAATGAACATCGAAGACGAAAACAACGAAATCTTCCACGCGATCGAGCCCCGATATCTCGCGGATATCAAACGCCTGTGCAAATAATTTGTCGCTCCCCAAGGCCTCAACCACTCGTCAGGCTGACAAAACGAACGCAGCCCTCAAAGTCTAAACTTTAGGGCTGTGCCACCTCTCAAAAAAGCATACTCACGGTCATCTCTTTATGGCTTTGTTTCACCACCGTGGATATGAAAATTCGGTGTCAAACCCGATCTGATTGCATCTTAATCGCCCCGTAGGGGCGATTGAAATTAGCCCGGGGTCAGCCCGAAGGGCGCAACCCCGGGAAGAATGACGCACCCCCGGAAAAAAAGGCGCAACCCCGAGTTTCAGCGAGCACAAAAAAGAAGGCAGTGTTCAGATGACGCACCCGCTTTGAAACGTACCGTTGCTGCCTTCCGACCCTGGCGGATTTATCTCATCACGTCGCATCACCTGAACACTGCCTTCTTAAACGGAGAGGGTGGGATTCGAACCCACGATACCCTTTTGAGATATACGCGATTTCCAATCGCGCGCCTTCGACCACTCGGCCACCTCTCCAGAAAACAGCGAAGGAGGAAAAGGGATTCGAACCCTTGATACGGTAAACCGTATACTTGATTTCGAGTCAAGCGCCTTCGACCACTCGGCCATTCCTCCGAAACACTATTTCTTAGTCCGTAAATTTTCAAAGAAATCGCGAAGCAACCTGGCAGACTCATCCGCCATCACACCTTCGTCGACTTTAATCTGGTGATTCAATCTCGGATCATTCGCAAGCGCGAACAGCGAGCGCATAGCACCAGCTTTTGGATCACGGCATCCAAACACGACACGATCAACACGAGCCTGAAGCAAAGCTCCAGTACACATAATACATGGCTCAAGCGTCACATATAATGTGCTGCGCATCAACCGCCAGTTCCCAAGATTCTCTGATGCCGTATTTAATGCATTAATCTCTGCGTGACCAGTAATCTGATTGCCGTCCATGCGGCGATTATTACCCCATCCGCAGAGCTTGCCTTCTACAACAAGCACAGCTCCTACAGGAACTTCCTGCCTCAGGAAAGCTTCTCTGGCAAGCCTCAGCGCAAGCGACATATAGTGCTTATCTAAAGATGCCATAAAAGCCTTTCTGAAAGCAAATACACCGAAGTGGGCTCGAACCACCAACCTACGGCTTCGTAGGCCGTTGCTCTATCCAGTTGAGCTATCGGTGCATAAGAGAACCAAATACACCGAAGTGGGCTCGAACCACCAACCTACGGCTTCGTAGGCCGTTGCTCTATCCAGTTGAGCTATCGGTGCATAGATGATAATCTTCAAAGATTTGGACATACACCGAAGTGGGCTCGAACCACCAACCTACGGCTTCGTAGGCCGTTGCTCTATCCAGTTGAGCTATCGGTGCATAAAACGAAGGGGGAGGGATTCGAACCCTCGAAGCGGAATAACCCGCTTACTCGCTTAGCAGGCGAGCGCCTTCAGCCACTCGGCCACCCCTTCAAAATCCTATTCAATTATCATCTCGTTCCAGAATGCCGTTCAACTCATCCGTGGAACGAGCGGCCTTTTACGCGCACCGAACAAAACATGCAAGCACTTTTTTTTAATTTTTTTGCATTCAAGCCCGCATCCCCTTATTTTTAGCCAGTTTTCATACAAAAAAATTTGCGACACATTTCTTCAAGGCGCATCTTGCTGCCCGAACGTCGAACCTCAAATGCGTCCCCCATTCTCAGAGAGCAATTTGCTGTTGTATCCGCTCTGACAACTGCTCTCAATCAGCCTTTCTTCACCATGCACTCCACGCCACTGCCGCGATCAACTCATCATCGCCATCGCACGCCCCCACGCGCTTCGCTAAGGAAGCTCTGAATAATTCGAAAACCTCCTGGGGATGCGGGCGTCTCGCCCGCACAAAACTTATGCGTCTGAAATACTATTGTCCCAAAAACGGCAATTGTTCAGACCTTCCCTAGAGAAACACGCGCGATAGAAACGCGCGCGATGTTCCAACACACAGGCGATAATTCCAATAAAGAGGCGCTGAAAGCCGCTCGACGCAGCCCCCCAAAAAATCCCATCCGTCGATCATCAAACTGCCCCTCAGATGGTTCCGCATGTAAAGCACCTCAAAAACAGTTCACGTTTAATTGCCACGCAGTCTTGCAATGTGATAGATATAGAGTGGTGCATTTTGTTTCCAGCCATTTGAATTTGGCTCAAACAGAAACCGAAACAAAGCTCAATATAGAGGAAAAACGCGTGAAGACCTGCCTAATCTGTTTATCGACTTTTGATGATAGTGTGAGATTTTGCCCCTATCACGGCAAAGAGCTCAAGCACGTGCCTGACAGGCAGTACCAGCCAGGCGAATCCGTATGTGGCTATTATCTCAAAAAACACATCGGACACGACGGTCTCGGGGATTTGTTCAGCGCAACTAAAGGTGGAAACACTTACCGTTTCCGTATCTACTCAGGCCCAATCATCTGCGACCAGAAGCGAGTCTCACGTTTGCGCGAAATCCTGGAAAAAGACTTCCAGGTCTCCGGCGGCGGCATCCCTGTCGCTGACTTCGACTGGGGCGAGGATGGCATGCTTTACAGCGCTCATCCCTATATCCCTGGCCCATCGTTGCGCGATATCATGCGCAACGATACCCCGCTTAATGAAGATGAAATCGCCGACCTCCTCTTCCATCTCCTCCGCGCAGTCAAAGATCTCCATGGACAGCGCTTCATTCATGGCAATCTCTCACTCTCAAACATCATTCTCGATAACAGCGGAAGGATTCGACTACACGATATCGGCATCTGGGATATTCTCAGAAACGATGATTTTGCCGCGCTCAGAGAAGATAACCCCGAGCTCCTCGAAGACATTCTTGACCTGATGTCGCCCGAAGTCGCCAAAGGCGAAGCGCCATCTCATGCCAGCGACGTTTACAGCTGCGGCGCAGCAGCATGCTGCCTCTTCTCGCAGAACTTTGATACAGGCTCCCTCAGCGAACGCATTCAGAGACACGTCAGCGGTGATGTCCGCGACCTGCGCTCACTCTCTCCAAAAGTTCGCATCTCCGATGACTTCGCTGACCTGCTCGCAGCTTCCATGCTCGGAACTTCAGGCGTGCGCTTCCAGACAATCAGAGCTTTTCTCAACGCGCTCCTCAGCATTCACCCCGAAATCGACGAAAATGAAGATGCGCTCGCGCCTGCCCTCTCTGACAGGCTCCTAAATGGCGCTGAAAAACCAAATATCTTCACCGCAGATCTCGAAGATAAATCTTTTGCCGCATGGGCTGCACCGGGACAACCTGATCCCGAGCCCACACGCTCCATCTCTTCATCCCTCTCCGCTCTCGGAAGCTCCTCATGGGATGATATCGCAAAACTCGTCGGCGATAGGCTCGATTCCGGCACGCATCAACGCTTGACTCCTGAAATGCTCACCGATCACAACACCGCTGATGCATCTCAGGAAACATCAAGCCTTTCCGAAAGCAATGATGTCGATCCTGAAATCGCAAATGCACTCAACAGCCTCACAAGTGCATTCGATAAACTCTCATCAAGCGTTGATCTCACCAACGATGAGAAAACTTCGGACGAAATTACTGACGAAAAAATCGCAGACAAGCCAGAAGAAAAAGCTGAAGCAAAATCTGACGAAATTACTGACGAAAAAATCGCAGCCAATTCCGAAGAAAAAGCTGAAGCAAAATCTGACGAAATTACTGACGAAAAAATCGCAGCCAATTCCGAAGAAAAAGCTGAAGCCAAACCAGACGAAATTACTGACGAAAAAATCGCAGCCAATTCCGAAGAAAAAGCTGAAGCAAAATCTGACGAAATTACTGACGAAAAAATCGCAGCCAATTCCGAAGAAAAAGCTGAAGCAAAATCTGACAACACATCCGGCGAAAATACTGATACCAAATCTGACGACACAGCTTCCGAGGCTCAAAACACCTCAAAGCCTCACAAACGCATCGGCAGAAAGACAAAACAGGATTCTGAACTCGAAAACGGAGACGTCGTCGTCCTCGGCGACAACAAAGAAGCGCGAAAAATCAAAAAACGCCGGCGCCGCTCCATGGATGACTGCGAACCGCAAAATGAAGTCGTTTCAGCAGATCTCGAAATCAAACCGCTCGAAGATCCGGAAACCCAGCCTCCATACAGCAAATTGCCGCGAATGACTGTCTCTGCCGGCTATATCATGGACGAAGAAGATGAGAAGAAACCCTCTCTTCTCTTAACCATGCCTGCTGAATCCAACGCCTCTGCGTCTTCCAGGCAGCCCGAACGTGTTTCCAAAACAAACGCACAAAAACGTTCGCTCTTCACACTGGTCGCACTCCTCACAATCTGCGCGTGCGTCCTCATGGGCATCTTCCTTCTCCACCCGCAGAAACAGCAAACTCAACAATCAAAAGAGCTCTCGCAGCCCGCACTCAACACAAAACTCGAAGAATTCCACGCACTCCTTGCGCAAAATTCACCTGAAGCGCGCTCAAAAGCCATCGTGATGTTCCGCGAACTCAGAACTGCCAACATCACTCAGGATGAGAAAAAACAGTGCCGCAAAGATCTTCTCCAGGCTTTCCAAACGCAAGCTGATTCGCTGAGAAAATCAGCACAAAAATCAGATGCAGTGCCCAATGCACTCGATATCAGCCTCAAACTCACGGATATCGAAAGCGCATTCAATGTGTGCAAAAACTCAATCGCACCGGATGCACAAGATACCCAAGCGCTCGTTCAAAAATGCACCGATGACAAGACTGCCGCCGAAAAGGCCGCGAAAGACAAAGCACTCGCTGATGCCATAGCACAGCGCCCTGCACTCGAAGCACAGCTCGATAAATGGAATGAGCTCGCAAACATCTATGAAGCGATGAACAAGCACAAAGGCGGCATCCGCCTCGACAGCCTCGCGGAACAACTCCACGAAGCGACCTCTGAACGACAAGCTTTCGAAAATCGCCTCATCGCACTCAACAATGCCGGCACCCCAGAGATGCCACCTCAAGCCGCTCTCGCTCAGGCTCAGCCTGCTCAGCCCGAAAACGCCCAAGAGCCTGCCGCTCAGCCCGAAAACACCCAAGCACAAGCCGAACAACCCGCAGGCTCGGCCGCCATGGCCGCTGTTGAACCACAACCCACTGTTGCTCAGCCAACTCAGCCCGCTCTCGCTCAGGCTCAGCCTGCCAAGCCAACTCAGCCTGCTGTCGATCAGCCCCCTGTTGTTCAGCCTCAGCCAACTGTCGTTCTGTCTCAGCCTAATGTCATTCTGCCTGATGATGTCATGGCAAAGAATGATGCGCCTCAACAGCAGGCCAAACCGACGATCAAACTCGTCGATGCCGACCTCAAACCCATAGAAACACCAAAACCAGCCGCCAACAAGGCACAGCCAGAAACGCCTAAAACTGCCGCCAACTCGGCACAGGCTGCCGCCAACCCAGCATCTGCCCCCAAGGAGACGCCCAAAGCAAACACCGCCAGCAACACAGGCGCCGTGCCCACAGGAAAACTCATCGCTGACGCAAACCTCGCAATGCAAAAGAAAGACTTTGCAACAGCCGCCTCCCTCCTTCAGCAGGCGACCAAACAAGATCCTTCTAACAGCCGCGCCTGGCTCTCTCTCGCAAAGGTCGACGAAGCTCAGGGCAAACTCCCTATCGCAGCCTCACATGCCGAAAAATCATGCAGCATCTCAAAAACAGCTTCTTGTTATGTTTATCTTGGCAATCTGAGGTCAAAAGCTGGTATGACTGCCGAAGCTCAGGCTGCTTACCGCAAAGCGCTTGAGCTTGATCCAAACAATGCTCAGGCAAAGGCAAAATTGAAATAATTTCCTAAGGCCTCAATCTTCGAGGCCTTTTTTTTCACATATCAATAATTCTTATGCGCCGCTGTTTTATCTGTATCCTTCTCGCACTTCCCCTCCTCATGGCATGCTCATCCTCAAAAGATCAGAATGACAAGCCACTCAACCGTCAGGAAGCTGCCGATTCCTGGCGCTTCGAAAAACCTGAAGGCACACTCGCAGTCGATCAGGTCGCCCAAAACCTCGAAATCACGCTCGAAAACCACTACCCTGTCTGGCGTGAGTCAATCGGCGCCACGCTCGATGTATCCATCAAAAATATATCCAAATCTCACCTGCCCGCCCGCGTTGCCGCAAAACTCTACGTCTATTCTTTCGATCAAAAACAGCCAGAATATTGGGCAAGCGTCGATCTCGCTTATGCAAACGCCGCCGGCCCGAACATCAAGAGCATCCTGTCTCTCCCTGTCGGCACCTCAAAAGACATCTCCATTCCCATCCTGGCGACCGAATGGGCAGACGTTAATTCACAAGTATGGCCGAATGCACCTTTTTACGCAATTGTCCCCACCGGAAAGCATCTGATGCGCTTCGAGCTCGAAATCTTCGATGAAGAAGATCGCAACATCGCTTCCGCTGTCTCCAACTTCATCCAGTTCCTGACTGTCGCCGATGCACCGGACGTTGTCAAGCCTGAGGAGCTCAAACCATGAAACGATTCCTACTCCTGTCACTTGCCCTGCTCTTCTTCCCCTGCCAGGCACACGCAGATCAGATCGACTGCAAAATCACCGTCGATTTCAACAGCCAAAGCGTCCGATCCGCCGCAGTCTCCACCTCTGCAGCCAACGCACTCGCTAAAGCGCTCGAAACTTCCTGCAAGAAAATCTGCCCTTCATCGAACACAAATGATGCCGACTGCCTCGATGCGTGCATCAAATATTCAAGCCTCTCTGCCACCGAATGCTTCACCAGCGACAACGTCTATGTCGAGGCAAATCGCGAAGCCGGCAGAAAACGCCTGATCAGCATGCGCTCCCCCGCCAAAAAATCCAAAAGCAACATACACATCGCAAACTGGTACGGCAGCAAATCAGACCTGCTCGCGCCACGCGCCACATCCGACAGCGCGCTTCTGCTCAAAAATGACAAAAAATCTTCCAAACGCTCAAACAAACGCGCGCGCTCACTTCTGCTCGATGATTCCGCTAGCCGCCCGCTCCTCTTTTTCCCCGATCGAAGCGAATCCGATCCGCCCAAGAAAGCGGACAACAAACGCCCCGCAAAGCGCAACACAGGCCTGCTTACCCCTTGATTTTTCCGCATCATAAATAAGCCCGGCTATTGCGCGCCGCGCAATACGCCGGCCAAACGCCCCTATGCGCCAATAGCGCATACGGCGCGTTTCCACTGTGGCGCGGCTATCTGCGATACGCCGCGCAAAACAGCATCTCCCTAAAAAATTCAACCCAGTTCCACTGGCGTAGCAATATAATAATGGTGTCAAACCCGAACTTGATTACCGCTTAATCGCCCCGAAGGAGCGATTGAAATTAGC
The DNA here is from genome assembly GCA_017464085.1 of Pseudomonadota bacterium. Classification (GTDB taxonomy): domain Bacteria; phylum Myxococcota_A; class Bradymonadia; order UBA4248; family UBA4248; genus UBA4248. Next base: position 2,710 of record JAFUEE010000110.1, on the reverse strand, counting down.
CCGGGGTCAGCCCGAAGGGCGCAACCCCGGGTATCTAGGCAAAAGCTCAAATACCAATTGGTAACAAAATTTAAAATAATTCATTTTATATATTGAATATATCAAAAATTTATTATAAATTAGGGGAGGGTATAATATTTCAATACATTAAAGGAACACTATGAACTCCAGAAAAAATTTGCTCATTCTCTTTTCGCTCATTTTTGTTCAAGCCTGCAACGAAACACAGAATACAGACTTCGACAAATCTTTGTCAGCACTGGAATGCCTCTCCTTCCAAGATACAACTTTCGGCATCTATGCGCTGACGCACTGGGATGCAGACAGCAACGGCTGCCTTACCCCCTCCGAAGCCGCTCTGGTCACTGCGCTTCCTGACAACGCTTTCTCGGGAAACACCGCCATCCAGACGATCAGCGACATGAACAAATTCCCAAACCTCACCAGCATCGGGCGCAATGCGTTTGCAGGCTGCACAAACCTCGTCACTGCCAACCTGCCCAATGTCCAAACTGTCGGCGACAATGCGTTTGCAAACTGCACAAACCTTGTTTCAGTAAGTCTCCCAAACGCCAGCAGCATCAGCGAAAACGCATTCGAGGGATGCACAAACCTGACAAATTTCATCGGACCACAAACGCAAAATACCTGCACTGGCGGCGCGCTCAAATGCTCCGACGACAACTCGCAAGCACTCATCTGCATGAATAACGCATGGATGCTCAAAGAACCTTGTCCCAAAGGCTGCAATCACGGCATCTGCATCAGCGATACACCTGCACCGGCTTGCACCAAGGGCACACTTAAATGCTCCGACGACAACACAAAAGTGCAGCTCTGCAAAAACAATTCATGGACAACACTCGCCAATTGCCCAGACGGATGCACAAATGGCGCCTGCATCACTCATAAGCCTGCCAAAACCTGCGCCGAAGGCGCACTCAAATGCTCCGACGACAACAAACAAGTACTCGTCTGCGCAAATGACACATGGCTCACAAAAGAAACTTGCGATAACGGCTGCACAAACGGCGTTTGCGCTTCAAATGAACCAGCCCCAACCTGCGCCGAAGGCGCACTCAAATGCTCCGACGACAACAAACAAGTACTCGTCTGCGCAAATGACACATGGGTCACCAAGGAAACATGCACGCATGAGTGCTTCAACAGCTTCTGCGCAAATGCCGCACAAAAAGGTGATGATAACCGCAATCACATGAACGACATATACGAAACCGCCCCAAATCAAGGCAAAGCCTGCCGAAAATACGCCGATTGTGACACTGCCCCAGGCAAAGGCGACGGCTTCTGCGACAGCTTCATCGGCTACAAATGCTCGACTAAATGCACTTCCGACGTCCAATGCGTCGATGACGACGAATTCCACTACATCTGCCGTCCAGACGGCAGATGCGCTCCCGACACGTTCTCGTTTGTTGTGGATATAAACGACCGAAATTCAGTCGATAATCACGCGCTGTGTTTTGAGGCCGACAGTGTCATAGACTGCAATTTTACGATTGACTGGGGCGATGGAACGCCAACAGAAAACATATCGTCAGTTGATGATCTTCGTAATCATTCAGTAGTAGAGGAGGATAATTCAGAATTTTTCTGTCATGACTATCCCTCTATTGGAAAATATACTGTAAAAATCAAAGGAAAATATGACGGCTTTAAGCTTGGAGAGATGTATGAATACGGAACTAACTCACCGCAACAAATTGTCGAAATTAAATCCTTTGGTCCTGTCGGACTTGGCATAAAAGGCAATGGAACAGACGCTTTTAGAAATTATTTCAGTCTGAAATCAATATCACAAATTGATATTCCAGATGCATTAAAGCTCACATCTCTTCACCATGCGTGCACAAATGATTATGTATCTAATGAAGAAATTTGTGAACAAATATGCGATTTGAACACAGATTGGGATGAAATTTGGTATTCTAATTGCTATTCTGACTGCCATGAATTTGATCACACATCCTTTTGCTTTTTCTCTTTAAATCATTGGGATACATCAAATGTTACGGATATGAGTTATATATTTTATGATGCTCAAACCTACAATTATCCCGTGAATGACTGGGACACTTCAAATGTTACGGATATGAGCCACATGTTTGATGGCGCAAAAGCGTTCAATCAACCGATAAATAATTGGGATACTTCAAATGTTACTGATATGAGCTGGATGTTTTATGACGCAGCATCCTTTAATCAACCAATAAATAATTGGGATACTTCAAATGTTACGTATATGAGTGGCATGTTTGAGGGCGCATCGACCTTCAATCAACCGATAAATAATTGGGATACTTCAAATGTCACACATATGTTTGATATGTTTCGTGGGGCATCGGCCTTCAATCAAACAATAAATAATTGGGATACTTCAATGGTCACAAGTATGAGCTGGATGTTTTATGACGCATCATCCTTCAACCAACCGCTCAATAATTGGGATACTTCAAATGTTACGGATATGAGTGGCATGTTTGAGGGCGCATCGACCTTCAATCAACCGCTCAATAATTGGGATACCTCAAAGGTCACGAATATGAGCTGGATGTTTTATGACGCATCATCCTTCAATCAAAAAATAAATAATTGGAATACCTCAATGGTCACAAGTATGAGCTGGATGTTTTATGACGCATCATCCTTCAACCAACCGCTCAATAATTGGGATACTTCAAATGTTACG
>JAFUEE010000109.1 GCA_017464085.1 Pseudomonadota bacterium | reverse complement strand
CATTTCAATGGTGCGTTGATCACACGGGCATGCCGTGCCCATCACTTCAATGATGCGTTGATCACACGGGCATACCGTGCCTGGCACTTCAATGGCGCGTTGATCACACGGGCATACCGTGCCCGGCACTTCAATGGCGCGTTGATCACACGGGCATGGTGTGCCCGTCACTTCCATGGTGCGTTGATCACACGGGCATGCCATGCCCGGCATTTCAATGGTGCGTTAATCACACGGGCATGCCATGCCCGGCATTTCAATGGTGCGTTAATCACACGGGCATAGCGTGCGCGGCACATTTCCAATGCGGCGATGCCTCACGCATGGGGAGCCCGCCATTTCAATACCTCAGGGCATTTGATACGCCATCAGCTCATCTTTGACTCCCCATATCTCATATCTACTTCGATAGAACACATCCTGTTTTACAATAGATATATTCATATATCTATGATATATATAACAAGTATTCTTTCTGAGCATGAGAGGTGATGAAGATGCGGATAGATTTCAATCAGATAGCTTCTATGACATTTCCGGGCATGAATAACGGCACAGGCACGATGAGCGCCCGTATGTATCACGATGATTCCTATCGAATCATACCGACAGCAATCCATCCGGGAGGCAGCATTGGCACTCATAAGCAAGAGTCCGGGGACGACATTAATTATATTATCAGCGGAACAGGAAAAGCCATCTGCAACGGCATAGAAGAAGACCTGACACCGGGCGTTGTACATATCTGCCCGAAAGGCGCGGAACACTCAATCATCAATACTGGCACACAAGATCTGATCATGCTGACAATCGTGGTGCAAAAATAATGGCAAGCCGTATGCCGTCAGGCATAGGCGCGCCCCATGTGCGGCGTATCGGCTTTGCCGATAGCCGCGCCCCATGTAAAGACGTTCGGTCGAACGTCTCTTGCGCGCTCAATTCACCGCGAACTCGCACTGCTTAGTGCACTTGCCCTGACCGTTCTGCGCGCCCTCGTCGCACTGCTCATATTCATCCTGAACGATGCCGTCGCCACAATAGGTGTCGAACTGGCACTGCTTGGTGCACTTGCCATAGCCGCCTGCGGCATCGGGCCCGTCATCGCACTGCTCCCCATGCGCTGAATCCACAATGCCGTCACCGCATTTGGGCGCTTCATAACTGCACCCATAACCGCAATGCCCATAAGCGCCGTCATTGATCCCGTCGTCGCAGACTTCGCCGATTGCGGGCGAAACGATTCCGTCGCCGCACTTGGGAAGCGTGCATTTGGACGTGCACATATCTTCATCAGAAAGATTGCCGTCGTCGCATTCCTCATGATTGGCAGCATCGAGAATGCCATCGCCACAGCCGGAAATATGGCAGTTCAAACATGTCGGATTGCCCGATTTATAGGCATCCGAGAACAGGCATTTGCCATCCTTGCAGTCGCAATCTTCACCGGGATCCAGCGCGCCATTGTCGCAATTCGGGTTAGCGCATGCCTCCGTGCAGCCGTTCGCCTCGACATCCGCATGATAGGTGCAGCCATCGACCGCACCGGATTTGCACAGGAAACCGCTGTCGCAGATTTCTCCGGCCTCGACTTTGCCGTTGCCGCATTTCGGCGCAAGGCGGCAGTTCACGCAACCGGCCATCTGCGCATACGCATCATCGACATGGCCGTCGCCTAGGTCGCATTCCTCGGCACCGCGAATCAAGCCGTCGCCGCATGTCGCCTGGCAGTCACTCGTCCCCATGTTCACAAACCCCGAAAGCGTAATCTGATACGTCGAGCCATCCACGCCGCTCGAACAGCGCTCCGCATGGAACATCTTGATCGCATAGATGCCGTTCGGATAAATGTTGAGGCGCTTCGCGGTCTCCTCGTTGAGCGTCACCGTGCGCGTCATGCTGCCATGCATGCACCCCATATCGACCGCAATCTTATTGTTGATGAACACCCACGCATCGTCATCGCCATTAAATGTCAGCGATTCGCCACCTTTATATTTGAAATAGGTCTCAAATTCCGATGTGAACGTGCCCGAATTCGGGGAGCGTTTCTCCATTTCGGGCGCATGATAGCCCTGATTGATGAACGGGAAGAAGGAAAGGCTCTTAAACGAATAGCGGCTCTTGTCATTCGCATCCTGCGTGAGCGGCAGAAACGTGCGGATGGTCACGTTCAGGTCGGGAAGATCGCGATACCACCAGGCATAGACTTCCGGACAGGTATAAGTCGCGCCGAGATCGCGGCTGTACTGGCCGTTCGAGGAATTTCTGAAATTCGCCTGCGGCTGAAGAATCGGCTTGCCGTCCTTGTCGAGATCCTCAAAGACCGTGTTGATGCAGTTCTGCCCGAGACATTCCGACTGAAAATCTGGCAACGCCCAATGCGGTTTGGGATAATTCTTCGTGCGATATTCCGAGTTTTTCGTGCAAGTGTCGGGCAACAATTTATAGCGGTCTTCCGTGAGGAACCCGGGCGCTGTCGCGCTTTCGCCTTCATGCCACCCTCTGAAATCGCGGTATGTGATCGGCAGCTGGATCGCCGGCGGATTAGGAATCGAAAAGTCCGTGCATGTATAGCCCGATTCGATCTTGCATTCCGAAGAGCAGCCGTCGCCGGAAACAAGATTGCCGTCATCGCACTGCTCCCCGGCTTCCCAAAGCGTCAGGCCATCGCCGCATCGCGCCTGGCACACGCCATTCTTGCACGAGAAAATCGCCTCGACCTGACAGACCGGATTGCAGCCGTCACCGGCATCGTTATCGCCATCGTCGCATTCCTCGCCAGCTTCAAGGATACCGTTGCCGCATTTGCCGAGCTTGCAATTATGACCGGCATCGTCGCACAAGCAATGCGGCTGAATCACGCAGCCCTGGCAGCATTCCGACGTTTCATCGCAAGTCTCCGCGCCTTCCATGATGCCGTTGCCGCATTCGGCTTTCTCGCAGGCAGCGCCCGCCGTCGGGCATTTCCACCCCATCTGCACCCGACAATCCTTGCAGCCCTCTGTCTTGCCGGGCTTGCCCTCGTCACATGTCTCATCGCCGGTCACCTTGCCATCGCCGCATTCATCCGCAATGCATGGCTTTCCGGCCTCATCGCAATGATAATCATCTTCCCGAAGGCAGAACTTTGAACAGCCATCCCCAGAAACCGCATTCCCATCGTCGCATTCTTCCAGCCCAGCGACAATGCCGTCACCACAAGCACGCGCAAAGCAGTTCAGGCCCACACAGGTATAGCCGGGTTCGACCGAACACTGCCCCGAACAGCCATCGCCATCAGCCGTATTGCCATCATCACACAACTCGCCTTGCGCCGCATCAAGCACGCCATTGCCACAAGTCGCGGTGCATTTCGACCTCCCAGTGCCATCATCCTCACATTTAAAGAGCTTCTCAACCAAACAGATGTTCGAGCAGCCATCGCCAGATTCACGATTGCCGTCATCACATTCTTCCGCCGCATCGAGCTTGCCGTTGCCGCACAGTATCGGACGGCAAACGCTGCGTCCCTCTTCGGTCGTGCACACATAATTCGGCTCAAACCTGCAATCCGCCGCACACCCATCGCCATCGACCGGATTGCCGTCATCGCATTGCTCGTCTTCAGGCTGTATCTTGCCATCGCCGCAATAATTGACGCGCTTACAGTCCTTCGTGCAGCCCTCATACTCAGACGATGTGTCGCCGCCAGCATCGCACTGTTCCCCATTCTGGACATCCACGGCATCCAGGAAGCCGTCGCCGCAATAATGCGCAGCCTGGCAGTTCGTCGCGCAGTCCTCAGCCGATCCGCCATAATCGATATTGAACACATCCCCGTTATCGCAGGTCTCTCCTGGATCGACATGCCCGTCACCGCATTTCATCGTCGCGCATGACTGCCCCTCGATCGGGCATTTCCAGCCGTCTTCAATCTTTGAGCAATCGGCGGCGCAGCCATCGCCGTCAGCGGTATTGCCATCGTCACACGCTTCGCCTTCATCGAGATGCCCATCGCCGCACGCATGGTCTTTCGAGCACGCGCCGCCTGCCGAAGGGCACGCCCAGTCTTTCTCGACTGTCGTGCAGTCCGCGCTGCATCCATCGCCCGACTCGGTGTTGCCATCATCACAGGCTTCGCCAGCCTCCACCTTGCTGTTGCTGCATGTCGCAGTCGCCGGGCCGGGCTCGGGCTTCGGATCGTTCTGACCGCCTTTGGCCTTGCACGCCTTGCCTGCATCCAGGCATTCATAGCCGTCCTCAATCGACGCGCAATCCTCCGTGCAGCCATCCCCCGAAACCTCATTGCCGTCGTCACAGACCTCCCCGTCATCGAGCACCCCATTGCCACATACTGCCTCAGGCGTCCTCCCCCCATTCTTATCCTCCCCCGTATCCTCCCCGCATGCAGTCAGGCATAGACATAAAGCCGCACACACTAACAGTTTATATTTCATAATCCCTCCAAATTATCGTGGATACTTCTATGACTTTTTTATGTTTTTCGGGCTATCGGCGGCGCTCCGCTTGCCGATACGCCCTTTTGCGCCCGGCTATTTCACGCAGGCGTGAAATACGCCGGGCGGCGCAATGCGAAACCGCCGAGCGCGTCCGCTTCGCGTACACACTCGGCTAATAATACCGCGGCTTCCAGCCGCTTCTTACCATCCTTTCTCCGAGCGCGCCCGCTTCGCGTACACACTCGGCTAGTAATACCGCGGCTTCCAGCCGCTTCTTACCATCCCTTCTCCGAGCGCGTCCGCTTCGCGTACACACTCGGAATCCAGCCGCTAATTCCTAATTCCTAATTCCTAATTCCTAATCACTTCTTCCCCAAGCGAATGATTTCCACTCTTGCGGGCACGACACCCGCGCGAATCATATCGATCAGATAAGCCGCGCCATAAGACAGGTCGATGATTCTGCCGGACACGAACGGCCCTCGGTCATTGATGCGGACGACGACGCTCTTGCCGTTTTTCTCGTTCGTCACGAGCACGATCGTGCCAAACGGGAGCTTCTTGTGCGCGGCAGTCATGCCATACATATCGAAGACTTCGCCGTTCGCAGTCTTGTTCCCGTTGAGCCCCGGCCCATACCATGACGCTTTGCCCTCCAGATCGTATTTGCGCGAATCGGGATGCGCCGGATACTCCTGCGCCGCCCATTCGTCGTAGGCGCGATTGAGCTCGGCATCCCCATAGATCAGGGACGGATCTTTCTTCTGCGAAGGCTTTGCGCCAGACTTCGCATTCGTGCCCGCGGTCACGACTTCCGTCTGCACATGCTTCGGCGTCGATGCACAGGACGAAAATAAGGCCGCAAGACACACGGCAGACAACACACAACAAAACTTCCTGTACATAAAACGCTCCTTTTACGGCACATGGCCGAACCGCCTTTCGCAAACGGCACAGCCAAATAAAACTCCCCATGTATGGCCGCAGGCCATAGTGGGGAGCAGGCCGACGTATGCGCCAAAGGCGCATAGGCGGCTAATTCACAACAAACTCACACTGATCAGAACATTTGCCTTTGCCATTCTGATCGCCTTCATCACATTGCTCGTATTCATTCTGAACGACGCCATCGCCGCAATACGTGTCGAGCTGGCAAGTCCTGGTGCACTTGCCATAGCCGCCAGCGGCATCGGGACCGTCATCGCACGCCTCCCCATGAAGCGCATCGACGATCCCGTCGCCGCATTTCGGCGCCTCATACGTGCAGCCAAAACCGCAATGCCCATAAGCCCCATCGTTGATCCCATCGTCGCATACCTCCCCAACCGCGGGCGAAACGATGCCATCGCCGCATTCGGGAAGCGTGCATTTCGACGTGCACATATCTTCATCAGAGAGGTTGCCGTCGTCGCATGCCTCTTTGTTGGCAATGTCCAGAATGCCATCGCCGCAGCCAGAAATACGGCAGTTCAGGCATGTCGGATTTCCCGACTGATAAGCGCTTGCAAACAGGCAGCTGCCGCCCTTGCAGTCACAATCCTCCCCAGGATCAAGCTTGCCGTTATCGCAGTTCGGGTTAGTGCAGCTCGTCGTGCATCCGTTCGCCTCGATGTCCGCATGATACGCGCAGCCTTCCACCGCGCCAGATTTGCACAGGTGGCCGCTGTCACAGACCTCGCCGGTCTCGACTTTCCCGTTGCCACATTTCGGCACAAGACGGCAGTTCACGCAACCAGCCATCTGCGCATACGCATCATTGATATGATTGCCGCCCAGATCGCATTCTTCCGCGCCACGAATCAGGCCGTCGCCGCACACCGCGTCGCAGCTGCTCGTCCCCATGTTCATAAAGCCCGTAAGGTTGAGCGTGTACGTCGAGCCACCCTGGCAGCGCTCTGCATGGAACATCTGCAACGAATAAATCCCGCCGGGATACATGTGGAACTTCTTCGCTTCCTCTTCCGTCAGCGTGATGCTCTTGCCCCAGTCGCCGTGAATGCCTGCAAACTCAAGCGCCAAACGGCCGTTAAAGAACACCCACACATCGTCGTCGCCCGTAAACCTGAGCGTCTCGCCACCCTTGTATTTGAAATAGCTCTGGAACTCGGACGTAAACAGCCCATGGAACGAATCATATTCAGAATAATAGCGATCTGCCGGATTCTGCGAATGGAATCCCTTGCCATCGAGCGGCCAGAACGCCCCGCTGCTGTACTGATAAACGCCCGAAGACTGCTTTGTCAGCGTCAACGTCATGGGGATCGTGATACTCATTTCCGAATCTTTATACCAGAGGTCAAAGATTTCCGGGCAAGTATAGAGCTGCGCGCATGTCTCATAATTATCAAATTTCTCGTTCGCATCCGGCGACTTCGTGATCTCGTTTGCAGGCCGGAGCTTCGGACGGTTCGTGCCATCGAGCACAGGATACACGACATTCGCGCAACGGTTCCACGAATAGCAGCCGTTACCATTAAAGTCGGGCACTGCCGTGCCGACTTCAGGGAAATGGCGCTTGCGATAGGGCGTGCCGCCCTTCTTGCACGTCGCAGGCAAGCTATCAAAAAACTCTTTGGTAAAGAAACCGCGCCCGCTCTTCAAAGGCGGCGTGCCGTGATCCACACTGTTCGAATAATGATGATATGAATAAAAATCGCGGTAAACAATCGGCAAATTCAAAACATTCGGCTCTTCCGCACTGAATTTCGTGCATGTATAGCCCGGTTCAATCTCACATTCCGAGGAGCAGCCATCGCCCGATACCAAGTTGCCGTCATCGCATTGCTCGCCGGCTTCCCACATCGTGAGACCATCGCCGCATGTCGGCTTGCACACATCGTTCACGCAATCCCAGATCGGCTCGGTCTCGCAGATCGGGCTGCATCCATCGCCAGCCTTCACGCCGCCATCGTCGCACTGCTCCCCTGCCTCGAGAATCCCGTTGCCGCATTTGCCCAGCTTGCAGTTATGTCCGGCATCATCGCACAGGCAGTGCGGCTGGATCACGCATCCCTTGCAGCATTCAGATGTCTCATCGCACGACTCAGCGCCTTCCATCACTCCATTGCCGCATTCAGCTTTTTCGCACGACGCGCCTTCTGTCGGGCATTTCCATCCCATCTGCACCTGGCAGGACACGCAGCCTGCCGTCTGATTGCCCGGCGTTTTCAGCGTCCCCTCATCGCACGTCTCATCCCCGGTGACTTTGCCATCGCCGCACTTGTCCTTCACACATGGTTTGCCGGCCTCATCGCAGTGATAGCCGACTTCGCGCTTGCAAAGCTTCGAGCAGCCATCCTCACTCACGGTATTGCCGTCATCGCATTCCTCATTCCCCGCGACAATGCCATCCCCACAGGCGCGCGCAAAACAGGTCAGCCCAGAACATGTATAACCGGCTTCCACCGCGCACTGCGACGAACACCCATCCCCACCGTTCATGTTGCCGTCATCACAAAACTCCCCCTGCGCCGTGTCAAGCGTCCCATTGCCACACGTCGGCTCACAGACCGATTTGCCAGACGCATCTTCCGCACACTTGTAAAGCTTTTCCACAAGACAGATGTTCGAACATCCATCCCCAGGGATGCGGTTGCCGTCATCGCATGTCTCTGACTCATCCAATTTTCCGTTGCCGCATAATATCGGACGGCAGACGCTGTGACCGCCTTCTGTCGAGCACACAAAATTCGCCTCAAACTGGCAGTCCGCAGAACAGCCGTCGCCGCCCTGCACATTGCCGTCATCGCATTGCTCGTGATCGGGCTGAATCTTGCCATCGCCGCAGTAATTGACGCGCTTGCAATCCCCCGTGCATCCGTTGTATGCCGCTGACGTGTCTCCGCCCGCATCACACTGCTCCCCATTCTGAACATCGATGTCATCCCAAAGGCCGTCGCCGCAATAATGCGCGACCTGGCAGTTCGTCGCGCAGTCCGCAGACGATGCGCCATAATCGACATTCAACGGGCCGTTATCGCATGCCTCCCCGTCCCCCTTCTGACCATCCCCGCACGATACAGATGATGCACATTTCTGCCCCGCGATCGGGCAGCGAAACCCAGGCTCGACAGCCGAGCAATTCGCATCACATCCATCCCCAGAAGCCCGGTTGCCGTCATCGCAGGCTTCCCCGTCATCAAGATGCCCGTCACCGCATGCCGAGTCTTTCGTGCACGCTTTCCCCGGCTGACATGTCCAGCCAGGCTCTACAGTCGTGCAATCACCGGAACAGCCGTCCCCAGACTCACGGTTGCCGTCATCGCAAGCCTCTCCGGTCTCGACCTCTCCATTGCCGCATTCAGCTTTCTCTGGCTCAGGCTTCGCGCTTTCCTTTTCACACGCTTTGCCCTCAGACTCACAGCGATACCCAGTCTCGATTTCCGCACAATCCGCCGAACAGCCGTCGCCGCCCTGCGCATTGCCGTCATCACATGCTTCATCCGGGTCCAATATGCCATTGCCGCAAAGCGAAACATCAGACTTGCCGCCACTCATGCTGCCCGATTCATCGCCACAACCCCCAAAACACAAAGCGACAGCTGCACACAATGCAAATCTGCGTCTCATCTCTCCTCCTTACTTTTCAAATATCTCCAATTCTCATTCAGCCATCCGGATGCCAGACAACGGCATAAAACTCCAGCCCGCTCAGCGCGCCGACCTCACTCCAAACGCTCAGTCCGCGTAGCGCGCCGACCTCACTCCAAACGCTCAGTCCGCGCAGCGCGTCGCCGTCTTCGGGCCAAAATACAGGTTGTCAAAATAGACATCCCCGCGCGCAGGCACAGCCGTCGCATGCTTGTCAAACCGCCCCTCAAACAATATGCGCAAGTTCGAACCGCCTTGAGGCTTGTAGTTCCACGACCGCATGAAATCCGCGCTCGGGTTGACGCTGAACTTCGTCCAGCGACCTTTCACAGGCACATCACGGCGCTCCTTCTCCGCAAACAGATACTGCGCATTGCTGATCGAAAGCGGCGGCTCCTTGCTCCCCGAAATGATATATCGCAGCTGCGCATCCCCCTTGTCCGGCCCCAGCTCATGCGACAGGTCTATCACCACCAGCTGCAAGTACTGTTTCCAGTTCCCCGTTTCCCAGTTCTCCACAAAATAATACCCCTCGATGCAATCGGGAATCTCCGCCGGAAGCGTCAACTCCTTCACGCCGCCCCACACCACCGTCTGCCGCCTGTCCTTCGAAAGAATCGGCAGGTGCAGCGACTGCAATCCCTCATACGCATGTGTCGTCGAAAGTTCATACGGCGCCCAGCCCTTCGACCAGTCCAGCCATTTCCAGTCCACCAGACCTGCTTCAAACCCAGGGTTGACGAGAATATTCCCCGACTCAACAATCGGCGCTCTCCCCGCAAATGCCCTGCTATCCGGGTCTGCCGCCTGCTGCGACGCATCTGCCCCCTTCGGCAACGCAGACGATTCCTGCTGCGCCGTCTTCTGACAGCCCGACAAAACACAGAACATCAACACTATCCACACTATCCTGGACATCCCGTCCCTCTCTTACATTGATTTTTCGCCAAAACCTTTCACACGGCTAAAATGCCACGCGCGGCAAAACGCCGACATTCATGAACTTATCATTTTAAGAGCCTTATGGGAAAAGACATTCCACTGACTTGCATCGCTTTTGATGCCGACGACACCATCTGGGAAAATCAGATCTTCTATTCCGAAGCCGAACGACGCTTCTTCGACATCATGCGCGCGCTCGGACATAACGGCGATATCCAGGCCCAGCTCTTCGATATCGAGACGCGCAACATGTCATGCCTCGGATATGGCGCCAAAGCCATGACCATGTCCATGTTTGAAACCGCCGCGACGCTCTGCCCAGCACTCCCGGCATACGCCGTGAACCAAATCCTCGACATCGGAAAATTCCTTCTCTCCGTCCCGACAGTCATGCTCGACGGCGCCACCGAAACGCTCCACGCGCTCAAAAACAAATACCGCGTCGTCATCATCACAAAGGGCGAACTCAACGAGCAGCAGCGGAAATTCAAAAATTCACCGCTCGACCAGACCATCGAATATTTCGTCCTCCACGACAAAACACCAGAAACTTACGCCGACCTTTTCGCGCATGAGCACATCGATCCCCGAACACTTCTCATGGCCGGAAACTCCCCGCGCTCAGACATACTTCCAATCCTCGCGCTCGGCGGCCTGACTGCCTATCTGCCATACAAGCACACCTGGAAACATGAAGACGTACATCTGATGAATCACCAACGCATCCTCCGCCCCGCTTCGATCCGCGCACTTCTCGATCTCCTCTGAACATCGGGCGCGTTTATCGGCTTTGGGGGCGCGGCTATGCTGCGCATACGCCGCTTTGTCCTGTGCTATTTGCCTGCGGCAAATACGCACAGGCTGTTTTTTGTGACATGCTGCCAAAGCGTCAAACGCATGCAAATGATGTATAGAGAAATGTGACGCACTTAAGGAAGCTCTGAATAATTCGAAAACCTCCTGGGGATGCGGGCGTCTCGCCCGCACAAAACTTATGCGTCTGAAATACTATTGTCCCCAAAACGGCAATTGTTCAGACCTTCCTTAATCATAGGGGACAGATAACACTAAGCTGGTCAGAAATCGAAGACAGAGCCGCTGCATTCAGAAAAAATTGGGAAAACCAGAAAGGTACAGAGCGCCAGCAAGCGCAATCTTTGCACCCCTATGCGCGAGGCATCGCCGCATTGGAAAGGTGCCGCGCACGCCATGCGCGAGGCATCGCCGCATTGGATATGTACTTTGTCACGGCAATGATTTTCATCCAGAATGCGTCCGAGACACTCTTCACTGCCAAAATAAATATAAGCTGTATCGAAATAATTGATTCCCTTGCTGATCGCGAGCATCACTTCGCTTTCCGCCTTCTTATAATCGATGCCTGCGCCCTTTCTGGTAAATCGCATACAGCCATACCCGAGCTGTGAAATCTGAGTGCCGCTTTTGTCTTTTCTGTATTTCATCGACGTTTTCCTTTTGCCCTGTGCCCCAAATAACAACATCGCTTTACTAACCCCATGCCAAAGCGAACCGTTGCTTCTTTCTGCAATATCTCCGTCGACTATGCAACAGCAATCCCGTGTGCGGCGTATGCCGTCAGGCATAGACGCGCCACACGCGCGGCGTATCGCAACGCGATAGACGCGCCACACGCGCGGCGTATCGCAACGCGATAGACGCGCCACACGCGCGGCGTATGCCGTCAGGCATAGACGCGCCGCAAAAAAAAATAAAAAAATCGACATCCAAAATGTCACAAATTTTTTTCGATGGCACCATTAGGGGTGAAAGCAGATCCCCTGCTTCCTTGAACCACTGACAAAAGGAGACGTGCGATGATCGGAAAAACAGTGAGCGGCGCCCTGCTCGGGGTTGATGGCTATTGCGTGAATATCGAAGTTCAGATCGGATATGGCGCGAGCAACTTTTTTACAGTCGGCCTTGCGGAAGGCGCGGTGCGGGAATCGAAAGTGCGCGTCCGTTCGGCATTTGTCGAGTCAGACCTATTCTTTCCAAACACCTGCATCACGCTCAATCTCGCGCCTGCTGACGTGCGGAAAGACGGCTCTGCATACGACCTGCCGATCGCGCTCGCGATTCTGGCTGCGAATGGGGAGTTTCGCACCGAAACCGCGTCATTCTTCGAGACATGCATGGTGCTCGGGGAACTCGGTCTGAGCGGAGAGATACGCCCGATCAAAGGCGTTCTGCCGCTCGTGCTCGCGGCTCGCAAAGCCGGGCTCACGTCAGTCATTCTTGCGCCAGAAAACGCCGCCGAAGCCGCCCTCGTCGAAAACATGACCATTTTCTGCCCGTCCACACTCAGGCAATGCTTTGAATGCCTGCGATCCCTTGCGCCTCTGCCGCGCTTCGTCGCAGGCCAGCGCGCCATCACCGCGACAGAATACACAAAGGACATGTCAGACGTGAGCGGACAGGAAATCCCCAAACGCGCGCTTGAAATCGCCGCAAGCGGCGGACACAACCTGATCTTCATCGGGCCCCCCGGAAGCGGCAAAACCATGCTGGCGCAACGCCTGCCCACGATCCTGCCCGACATCTCATTCGACGAAGCCCT
Organism: Pseudomonadota bacterium; assembly: GCA_017464085.1. GTDB lineage: Bacteria > Myxococcota_A > Bradymonadia > UBA4248 > UBA4248 > UBA4248. The sequence continues at coordinate 20,313 of JAFUEE010000109.1, read as the reverse complement.
TGATGTGACCGCGCTTTACAGCGTCTCTGGCAACCTCGGGCACCGCAGCCTCATCGACGAACGCCCATTCCGCGCCCCGCACCACTCCATCAGCGATGTCGGGCTTGTAGGCGGCGGTTCCCCCATGCCTCGCCCGGGGGAAATCTCACTCGCGCATCACGGCGTGCTCTTCCTCGACGAACTCCCGGAATTCAAGCGCAGCGTCCTCGAAGTGCTCCGCCAGCCGCTCGAAGACGGCAAAGTCAACATCACGCGCAGACTCCAATGCGTGCAGTTCCCCGCGCGCTTCATGCTGATCGCATCCATGAACGCCTGCCCCTGCGGAAACCTCGGCAGCAAGCGAAAACCCTGCGTCTGCCGCGCCGAAGCCATCGAGCAGTACCAGTCTCGCATCTCAGGCCCACTCCTCGACCGCATCGACCTCCAGCTCGAAGTCGCCGAAGTCACTTATGAAGAAATCCAGCGACCTGACACTGAACTCGAAAGCTCACAGGCAATCCGCGCACGCGTCGAAACTTGCAGAAACATCCAGCGCGCCCGCTTCGCAAACACCCCGATCCGATGCAACGCTCAGATGGGCGTGCCCGAAATCCGGCAGTTCTGCACGCTCTCCCCCGAAGGACACGCCCTCATGCAGCGCGTCATCGACCGCCTGGGCATGAGCGCACGCGCTCACCATCGCATCCTCAAAGTCGCACGAACCATCGCAGATATGGCCGGCGAAACACACATCTCCCCCTGCCACCTCTCCGAGGCAATCGGCTATCGCATCCTCGACCGCAAACGCATCCCAAATTCATAAAAATCTCGCGCATTTCAACCACACAAACTGCACACACTGGAGAATGTCAGATGAAAAAAACAGCGTTATTCTTTGCCCTTTGCCTGCTCACGCTCACGCTCGGCTGCGCAGGATTTGACGAAATGGATACCCTGTGCGAAACAGAGGACTGGAACATGGGCGCATACGCGCTCGATCCCTGGACAACTGCTCAGATGGAGGATTTCTGGACCATGACAACTGAAGATGCGACCACCGAGTCGCTCGAACAAGCCCTCGAAGGCGACTGGCTCGGACAGGGCAATTCATCCACACGCCGCATCATCATGAACGCGGACAAGACATATACGATTTATGAGGCGGCTTGCGCAGGCAAATGGCGCAAACAGAGAAGCGGCAGGTATTTCGTGACTACCGAACCGTCAAACGGCCTGATCCGTCAGGTGCTCAATCTGACGATGCCCGAATACGACTATGCCGTCTATTATCATTTCGAAAATGGCGCGCTCTTCCTCGAAGAACCCGAAGACGGCGGTGAAAGCGCCATGCGTTTTGTTCGGACAAATGCGGGCTGATTTTTCTGGCAGGGGGAAGCCTCCCCCTGCGCGGCTATGTGCTCGACCGTTCCGGTCTGCGCGCATACGCCGCTACCCCCTCTCGCGCGATCAATTATATAGCAAGCTCTGAATAATTCGAAAACCTCATGGGGATGCGGGCGTCTCGCCCGCACAAAACTTATGCGTCTGAAATACTATTGTCCAAAAAACGGCAATTGTTCAGACCTTCCTATAGCAAGCACCCCAAAGCATTCCGGCCGATGAAAGTCCGGCTTTGCCGCACTGACCGGAAACGCCATCAGGTAATGCGGACGCACCGCGCCAGATGCACACTTATATAGATTGCCGCGAATCTCCTCACAAGGCTCAAGGCCGATCAAGTCCAACGGTATAGAAATGCTCAGCTTCCATGCGATCTGCACCGCACCGACAGAATGCGGCGAAACTTCAACCTTTCGCATGACACGCGCATATTCCTCGGGCAAAAACAACCTGCGCGCTTCGCGTGCCTGACCGAATTCCGCCAGACTCACCCCAGCACTGTTCACCTCAAAATTATAATAGCCCCCATGCCTCGGTGACGCGACAAACACCTCTACACAGCTGTCCTGCCAGCAGGGCTCGCTATCTTTCACGCATTGACATCTATAGCAATCCTGCGGCTCCACGACATCAAACACGACTTCCAATCGATCCGAATGCCTGGCAACGCATGCCGTCACCCCAAGCCCCGAAATCGCCCCATGCCAATCCGGATTCTCCAATAAAGCAAAGCTGCTCCCCATACCAACACCCATTCCAATCGCCTCAGCGCACGTAACTATTCAGCCCCCTTATGATCTGGCTGAAAAATAAGGCTTTTATACGCAGGCAACAGGCTGTAGGCAATAGTGAGCATGATAAAGCTTCTGGCTTTGATTTCAACTGCGAGGCTTGAATGCCGCAAACGAAGCCTGCGATATGAAAAATGCCACTCCAGGCTGAATAAACAACCAACGCACACCCTCAATGCTCCCAACAACTGCCTACTGCCTACTGACTAAAACCGCCTCAGAACTTCAGCAAACGCCTTGGTAACGCACCTACTGCCTACTGCCTGCTGCCTGCTGCCTACTAATCTGTATTGACGAAAAAGTGAAAAATACCTAGTAAAGACGCGCCTAAATAGGCTGATCAGTGAGGTAGGAAGATTGAACACTTTTGGACATCACCTTTTAGTTGAATATTACGACTGCAACAAAGACACGCTTAATGATCCGCAAGCCCTCGAAGCGATGATGATCCAAGCAGCCCATGCCGCCAATGCCACAATCGTGAAGACAGTGTTCCACCAATTTGCGCCTCAAGGCGTGAGCGGCATCATTGTCATAGAGGAATCCCATCTGTCGATACACACATGGCCGGAACACGGCTATGCAGCCGTAGATTTCTATACCTGCGGAAAAAATGATCCAGAACGGGCGCATGAAGTGCTTCAAAAAGCGCTCGCATCCAAACGATTTGAGATCATGATCATCAACCGAGGCATCCTGCCCGATTGATCCTCCCCAAGTGCTCAAACGTATTTCTCATAAGGAGTTACAGTATGATCATCGCAGTAGATGGCCCGAGCGGGGCCGGAAAGAGTTCGGTATGCCGGGAAGTAGCCAAGCGACTTGGATGGAGCCTGCTCGACACAGGTGCGATCTATCGCTGTGTCGCCCTCATCGCGCTCGAAAACCATGTCGATACAGACCCCAAAGCCTGCGCAGAAATCGCCAAGTCGCTCGACATACGCTTTGTCGCCAGCAAAGGCAGCCAAAAAGTCTTTATCGGCGCGCGCGATGTTTCACAGGCCATCCGCACGTTTGAAACAACACAGTGCGTGAATCACGTCTCCCCGATGGCTGAAGTCCGCGCTGAACTTCTCGGCATACAGCGAAGGCTGGGGCACGCGACCGATTCAATCGTCGAAGGCCGCGACATCGGCTCCGTCGTCTTCCCCGATGCCGAGCTCAAGGTCTATTACACTGCCTCCGCGCAAGCGCGCGCACTGCGCCGAATGAAGGAATTCGAGGCAAAAGGAGAGCATTTCGATCTCAAAGAAGTCGTCAAACAGATCGAGGAAAGAGATGAGACGGAATTCAACCGGGCCAATTCACCGCTCGTGAAATGCGCAGATGCCGTAGAACTCGACACATCTGACCTGAATTTTGAAGAATCCTGCCAGGCGCTGATCCGCCTGATCCAGACCAGACAAAAGGAACTTGCATGACTCGTTTTTCTCAGCTCTTCAAACTCGATGACCGCGCCTCGATGGCAAAAAAGCCGCGCGACAAAATGGAAGCCCTTCTGGAAGCTCCGAACACTTCAGACGCCGTGCAGGCCTTAGATCCAATCGAGTTTTATGACCTCTACCACGCCGTAGGGCCAAGCGATGCCATCGTCCTTCTGGAATATGCCTCGTCGGAACAGCTTCAGACCTGTCTCGATCTCGACATCTGGCGCGGCGACCAGGTCAGCGACGACGAGCTCTCTCCATGGGTCGAACAGATGCTCACGCTGCCGGATGAAAAATTTTCAGAATTCCTGCATGACCTCGATCCCGAACTGCTGGCGCTCTATCTGCACCGCAATGTGCATCTCTACATGGCCGAGGACAAAAACGATGATGTCGATATTCCCGAAAACGAATCACCGAATGTCGCGCAATCCCCGGATTTCACTTACTGGATCGCATACCCGGAAGACACCGATAAAGCCGAACTGCTCCGTCAGCTCGTCGACAGGCTCTATGCCGTTCTGGGCATAGACAAGGCCTGGTCCACGCTTGAAGGCATGCATTTCGAGATGGAATCTGACCTCGAAGAAACAGCTTACCGCTTCCGCACCGAGCGGCTCAGGGAGTATGGCTTTATGCCACGCGAAGAAGCCGCTGCAATCTTCGCCAATGTCGATGTCACCAAAGAAGCCGCACACATGCGCGAAGAGACGAACGCTGAACTGTATGTCCAGCCTTATCCCTCGACATGCAAGCTCGAAGAAGCGCTCGTCGCGCTCGACCAGGCCTCAATCGCGGAGACGTTCTTTGAGAAAATCCTCGCGCGCGTTGCCGACCGCGAAAGCATCAAGGTGCAACTGCTCGCACTCGCACAACAAGTCGCGACTTATGACGGCTATCAGCCGCACGAGACACAGGGCTTTGAAGACAGCATGAAACTCGCTGTCGCGAACATCAACATCGGTCTGGAGTTCGCCTCGGAACAGGACGAAGAAACAGCTGTCCGCCTTGTCACACACATCCCGCTCAAGCGCCTGTTCTCTCTAGGATACAGCCTGACAATCGAACTACAGCGCCGAGCAAAGATCCTGATCAAGACCGGCCTGCTCTCGATTATTGAAGATCAGCCGATGAGCCTGCTTACCACTGCACAGCGCGACGGCATCGAAGGCCTCCTACTCGCACGCCCCAGGCCTGCGCACTCCGCCCTCACACCATTCCTCTCGCTCAAAGACATTCAATCCTCTGCCGAAATCATTGCGGATGTCGCCACAAGAGAACTCTTCTTCGGCGAAGGCCTGCACAAGACCCGCGACGATATCTCGCTGCTCGCTTATAAGAATGAAATCATCCAGGGCATCGAAAACGTCAACTTCGACAACGTCGCGATCACCTATCTGACCCGGCGACATCTCGGCGCCAGCGAGCCTTGGGACGTGATCATGGAGGACGAACTGCCTTCGCGTTGCGATGTCATTCAGGCTGTGAGCGAAGACAATATCTTCCCGCTGTTCCGTTCCAACCTGCCGGAATCGAACCGCGACGCGCTCAAGCGCTTTGCGCATCAGCTTCGCGCCGAAATCGACGAGCTCTGGCCCGAAACAGAAGAATACCCAGACCCCAAGCTGATGCCTCTGCTACTCATCGCACAACGCGATTAATTGCGCCTCACAATGCGGTCACATGCCTGCGCCACATTTGGATCATGCGTCACAATCACAAAAGACAGATGATCCTCGCGGCACAGGTCCTTAAAACACGACATGATCTCCTGGCTAGTCTCCGCATCGAGCGCGCCTGTCGGCTCATCACATAGAATCAGGCGAGGTTTGAGAAGCAGGGCACGAGCAATCGCAACACGCTGCTTCTGACCGCCAGAAAGCTGTGTCGGAAAGGCATCGCTTTTATCCAAAATATCAAAACGCTCGAGCAGCGTGCGCGCTTCCGCTTCGACATCTTTAGGCGGCTTACGGCTGAAAGCCGCCGGAAGGCAGACATTTTCAAGACATGTCATGTGCTCGAGAAGGTTGAAATGCTGAAATACAAAACCCAGCATCTCGTTGCGCAGCCTGCTCACATCCGAATCTCTCAAGTTTTTAGGGCAAATCATGGCCTGATCTTTCGGTGAATATAATTCATATTTTCCCTCATACTCACTGTCCATCAGTCCAATGATATTGAGCAATGTCGTTTTGCCGCTGCCGCTTCTGCCCTGAATGGCAATCAGATCGCCTTCTTCGATATCAAGCGCAAAATCTCTGAGGACGACTGTTTCCTGATCACCATTTTTATATGATTTATATATATTTTCGAGATGTGCGATTTTCATAGTATTTATATTAATATGATTCGCCGAGGGGGTAGCGGCGTATTTTCGCGCATATAGAGACGTTCGCTCGAACGGCTCTTAAATGCGCGAAAATAGCCGCGCAGGGGGAGTCTTCCCCCTCCCAAAACAAATCATTTGATCCACGCGAGCGTCACGCCATCCCCGCCTTCATAATACTGCCCCGGACGTGTTGCAGAGACAAGCGGCGAACGGCTCAGATACTGCCGCACAACACTCTTCAGAACGCCAGTGCCATGCCCATGGATGATATAGCACATCGCCTGTTCGCGGACCTGCATGCTCTGGAGGAAAAATTCCGTGCGCTCAAGCGCATCTTCGCTTGTGAGGCCGCGCAAATCGAGCGTGTTGTCACTGACCTGAGCCATGATCGGCAGCTGTGTCGTCTCATCGACAAGCACGCTGTTTTCATGTTTGATCTCAATGATCTTTGCATTTTTGATGCGCTTCTGACGCGCGGTCGGTTCAGGTTCGGTCTCAAGTATCGGCCGCCCGATATCCGCCAGAACGGCATGGACCTGAAGGATGCCGAGCTGCAGAGTGACATGGTTTCCCGAACGCGCGAGAACCGTAGCATTCTTGTGATACTGGCGGATCTGCACCTTTTTGCCGATCACGATTTCACGTTCAGGCATCTGCTCAAACGCAGGCGCAGTCAGATCTGAAACATTTGCACTCTCCTTGCGCGCTTCCGCTTCGAGCTGGCTCATCTCGCGGTCGATTTCTTCCTGAAGTTCAGTTTCGTGGCGGAATTCCGCAGTAAACGTCTTGCGGCGAAGCTTGTTAACGCGAGATTTGATCTTCCTGATATTTTCCTGGACATTTTCGATATCCGCGCCGAGTGTCTTGGCGACTTGCGCGCGCATTTTTTCGCGCAATTCCTCAACCTCTGCCTTCGCACGGTCGAGCTCGTCCTGTGTCTGCGCGACGACCATGCGCGCTTCTTCGAGACGGACGCGCTGCTGCTCCAGCTCCGCAATGGCGTGCTCAAGGCTGCTCGTCGCCTTGGAATCATACTGTTTCCGTGCAGACAAAAGGATTGCCTGAGGCAAGCCATGCTGCTGCGCGATTTCAAAAGCAGCGCTTGTCCCCGGATGACCGATCTGCAGATGATAAGTCGGACACATCTGCTCCAAGTCAAAGCTCACGCTTCCAGAAGCGATCCATTCCGTCTCGAGCGCAAACGCCTTCACATTCTCAAAGTGCGTCGTCACGAATGCAGACGCATTTTGCGCATACAAATACTCGATCAGCGCGATCACAAGCGGGGATGCATGCTCGGGATCCGTGCCGCTGAAAGGCTCATCGAGAAGGAAAAGCGAATCGGAATCCGCCTCCGGCAACGCTTTGGAAAGGCTCTGCACATGCGCGGAAAATGTCGATATGTTCTGCGCGATCGACTGGTCATCGCCGATATCCGCAAACACCTTGTGAAAAATCGGAAAACACGAGGACGCGCCGGCGCATATCGGCATGCCGGCTTTGGTCATCAGCGCAAAAAGCCCGACGGTCTTGAGGTTCACAGTCTTGCCGCCTGCATTCGCGCCGCTGATCACAAAAGTACGCGCCGGCTCATGCAGCATGATATCGTTGGGCACGACAACCGTATCCGGATGCTCGAACTTCCGCAGCGCGAGCAGCGGATGGCGAGCTTGATAAAGCTCGATTTCCCCATCACTCAGGTCGGGGATATGGCAGCCGCAGTCGAGCCCAAAACGCGCCACGGCATCCGCACAGTCGAGGTAAAGACATCGCCGCACATTGCTCAAGAAGCTCTCGCGATGCGTCCCGACAAGCTGCGAAAGCATCTGCAAGATGCGAAGCTCTTCCGCCTCAATGCCGAAATCAGACATCCTGAGCGCATTGTTCAGCTCGACGAGTTCCGCCGGCTCGACGAACACGGTCTGCCCGGACGCGCTCGTCGCATGGACGATGCCATCCACCTTGCTTCGGCTAGAAGCCTTTACCGGCAACACATATCGCCCCTCTCGCTGGGTATAATAACTGTCCTGAATCGCCTCCTGCACATCCGCCTGCGCGAGTTTCGACTCGATGCGCGTCCTGAGGCTTTCCGCGAGCCTGCGCGAGCGCTCCCTGAGTTTCGCAAGCTCTGGCGAAGCATCATCAATCAGCCTGCCATCCGCGTCAAAAGATGCTTTCAGACGGCGCTCAAGATCGCGGAAACATTCGATATCCTCCGCATACGCCCAGAGCAGCGGCGCCTCATCCCTGCGCACCGAAAAGAAATGCTGCACGGCATGAAACGTCCCCATCGTCGCCGCAATCGCCAGAAGCTCTTCGCCGCTCAACACAGCCCCGCGCTCCGCGCGAAGCAGCATCGCCTCGATATCGCTCACCTGAATCGACACGACCGGATCACAGGCATCATAAAGCTCTGTCAGCTGCCCGATTTCCGCAAGCCTGCGCGCCACAACAAGCGGATCGTCGAGCTGCGGAAAGCGCATCACCAGCGCTCTGGACATCTCGCTGCGGCACCTGCCAGCAATAGACTCCAGCACCGCAGGCCAGTCGAGATTGGCATGCCCGCATGGCTCCGACTGGGCAGGCATATCCACAAACATCCTGAGCATCAGCTCCGGATTCACTTCCTGTATCTCTATCTTTTCAAATCTCATAAAAATCCTGTCACCCCCCGATATAACACAACGCCGCATTCAGGCCATCCAGCGCACAGCTCGTGATGCCGCCGGCATAGCCGGCGCCTTCCCCAACCGGATAGAGACTGGCCACATCTACCGACTGATACTGCTCGTTCCTGAGAATCCGCACCGGCGAACTCGTCCTCGATTCCACACCGATAAAATTGGCATCCGAGGTCATAAAACCGTGCATCTGCCTGTCAAAGACCGGCAATGCCGCACACATCGCCTCGCAGAGCTTGGCAGGCAGAAGCTTTCGCAGATCGGCGTTCTGAACGCCCGGCGAATACGTCGTCTTAATTTTTCCGGAAGTCATCCGGCCATTCAAAAAATCAAGCATCGCCTGCGCTGGCGCAAATCCAGGCGCACAGCCCACGGCTGCCTTGCGTTCGAGCGCGCGCACCCATCTGAGACCATCCAAAGGCCCGCTACCAAAATCCTCAGGCCCGACCTGCACCACGAGCGCGGCATTCGCATATCGCCCATTCCGATGACTGCCGCTCATGCCATTCACGACACGCGAATCGGCATTCGTCTGCGACGGCACAACCGTCCCGCCTGGACACATGCAGAACGAAAACACGCTCGGCAACCTCTCATGATTGAACCGCACCGCATATTCCGCAGGCGGCAGCATCGGATGACGCGCATATCGCCCATATTGTATCTGATCAATCAGCGCCTGCGGATGCTCAACGCGGAACCCGACCGCAAGCGGTTTGGAAGCCATCGCCACGCCGCGCCGCGACAGACATTCGAACATATCATCCGCACTGTGACCGATGCACAGAAACACAGCGTCATAGCCGATTTTCTCCCCGTTCACGCATATCCCGCGACAACGCCCGCTCTCGATCCACAGGTCCTCCACGCGCGTCTCAAAATGATAAGCACAGCCATGCGCTTCAAGCCACGCGCGCATCTCGCGAAGAATCGGCGAAAGCCTGTCCGTTCCGATATGCGGATGCGCTTCATACAAAATCGAGCTATCCGCGCCAAACTTCACAAACTGCTCCAAAATCACAGGAATATACTGCGACTTCGTCCGCGTCATCAGTTTCCCGTCCGAGAACGTGCCTGCCCCGCCTTCGCCAAAACAGATGTTGCTCTCCGGATCGAGCACGGCGCGGTTCATCAGCGCCGCCACATCTCGCGTTCTCGCTTTCACATCGCGACCGCGTTCAAAAATATCGACAGCAACCCCGTAATGCGCAAGCGTCAGCGCGGCAAACAGCCCCGATGGTCCCGCACCGATAATGCACACGCGCCCGCTGTGAACCCCGTCCAGCGCAGGCAACTCGATCCGCGGCGATGACTTCACGCATTTCATCTTTTCAAGCTGCCGCAACACCGCGGCCTCTCCCCTGACTTCGAGCATCAGGGTCATCACAAAACGCGGATGCTTATGGCGCACGTCCAGACTTTTCCTATAAATCTGACAGTCCAGAACTGCCGCCTGCTGTATGCCGAGCCGCTTCGCGACCGATGATTTCAAATCCGCTGTTTCATCGAGTTCAAACTGCAGCTGAGGCGTCAAAAAAAATGCCATATTCTATATTCAATCCAATCAGTTTTTTTGTCTGCCTATGGATGCCTTCGGCACCATACGGCAGCCTTCGGGCGTCCTATCTCGCTTTTCAGCTCGATACGTCCGCCCCTGCCGCGCTTGCGGGCAAAGCCCGCCCACATCGCGCCTTTTTAGCACACATTGACTCAAGATTCAGCCGTGCTCACGATTTTCTCACAGCATTCACAAGCCTGCCAGCGCATTCGAGCGCCTCTGCGCGCGTCCGCATAGATATCCCCATGCGATACACAGGCACCGATTTGAGCACAGCCATGATGCATCCGAACTGATACCGCCTCAGGCTTTCCGGTGCCTCCGATAGCGCAAGCTGCTGCTGAAGCACGCCCGTCACAGCTTCCGCAGACGTCATCTGCGCCATCCCCTCACGACTGTCGAGAATCACGAGCGCACGAAGCCTGCCTGCCGCACGAAGCCTGCGCGCCTCACTCACCAGGAGCCGCACCTTGAGCTGCGTCCTGCGCCTCGACATCACGAATGATTCCGCATCCCACATCTCATGGCGCATCGCGAGATAATCAGCGCTCGGAAGCACTGCCTGTTCATGCGACGAATGATCCGGAAGGATCGTCAGCACGTCATCAGAGACAAGGCCTATCTGCGGATCAAATGCCATGCATGCCCCCGTCAGCGTCGATTTCCCGATATGGCTCGGCGCGAGCAGGCCAACGACATCCGTCCCATAACAGATGCCTCCCGCATGAATATGGACACAGCCTCGCAGCATGCGCAAAAATACGAGCGCGATGCGCATGCGGACATAATCCGCATCAACCCTGGGCATGCCATCTGGCGCACAAATCTCAAACTGCGACTTTTCCGGAAACAGGCGGACGACATAACCGGCATAACGGACTTCAAACGCCAGATCGCCCAAGTATTCCGCCGTCAACACGCCAAAAGAATCATCATAATGGATACAGCCAGGCTGTGCATCACGCCAAAATACGGCGCACTTCTGCCAAACACTGTCCATCAGACCTGCAAATGGATCAGACAGAAGACTGCACGTCCCCATGGCCGCCCTCACTTATTCAGCCCCGCGCCCCAGCGCGCCATTCTGCTCCCCGGCCCGGATCGGCACTACGGCATTATCCGCAGCAGGCTTGTACAGGCTTGCTCTGCGCGCGCCGCCGATCTGCCGCTCAAGCGCTTCGCGGCATGCCTCGATTTCAGGCGTCGGCGCAAGCTCATACGCCTTGTCATAAGCGCGCAGTGCGCGCTTGAGCAGACTGGGCGCATTCTTGAGACGATATTCTTCCAAAAACGAATTCGCGAGATACAGCCAGGCTTCATCGTCACGCGGATTCAGACGCGTTACATCTTCGAGGTACCTGATAGCACGCTCGATTTTCGGCAAGGTCACCGGGTGAGAAAGCGCAAGTGTGATGCCGAGATTTGCCATCACGGATTTGATCGCTTCATAATCCATGATTTCCCTCAGAAGCTGCAACGAGAGCTCAAAGCACCTGATCGCCTCCATGTCCTGGCCAATATTCCGGTCGGTCATGCCGAGCAGATTGAACGCCTGCGCGAGCAGCACTTTTGGAAAATCATTCCCCATGCAGACACGCGCATAGAGCGGCTCGAGCAATGGCCGAAGCGTGCGCAAAACGGCCTCATGATCACCATCGTCATACGCGCGATGCGCATAATCCAAGAGTTCCGCAAAAAAGTTCTGCGTCAGCCCCATCACATTGATGCGGTCGGGCACATAGTTGTGCGTATCCTCAATATAATTGAAGAATGAGCCGTCCGCCTGCTCAATATAGATGCTGTTTTTCGGAACTTTGAAAGCCGAACATACGGACGCAAGATGCGCGAGCATCTCCGGAGCGACATCTTCGGTATTCGCAAGCACGATGAAAATAGACTTATTCTCAAATACTTCGCGGAGCTGTGTCACAGCCTTGTCCACATTGACAACCGCGCTTTCGAGCGGCTCAAACAGGCACACGGCCCGCTCCCCGATTCTTTGAGCCACGCCGCCATGCGAAAGCGTCGCGCTCTGCCGTGCCGTCTTGAGGGCATTTTCTGCCACCAGGATATTCGCCTCGCTCGTCAGGTGCTTGGCACCGCGCGGCACAGAATGGTGTTCCAGCAAATATTCAAAATACCGTATGCCGAGCGCGCAGGCGCTGTCGCCGATGATCTTTGGCTTGGGCACACACAGCTCAGCACGCTCAATGACCTCCGAATGCATCTCCTCATACCGCTGCACTTCGAGCAGAGATGCCAGCGTCAGCGGCGGAACACCAGAGGACGGCGTCTCGAGTATCTCTTCGATATCCGCATCCATGTTCTCGAATGCAGACATATCGAACATGCCGTTCGCTTCCGGTGCAGCACTGACGCCGCCAAGATCCGGATCTGCAAAAGCATCCATGTTGAGGCAGACCTGATCGCTCTCGTAGTACGATATGGGAAGCACTGCATCGGATGCGCGTTTGCGGCGATTGCCCGCGCTTATGCCGCGCTTAGAAATCTTTGGCGTCTGGGTTTCGATCCCGAAATAGACAAATGTAAGGATCGCCGCGATTGCGATCAGCGCGATTCCCACATTCAGACACCAACTCAACATTCCGATAGCCTCCCTGCCACGGCCAACAGTGCATCCGTACACTGCGTGTCAAAGACAACAACTCCGCGCTATATACCACACTTCCTACGGAATACAAAATTTTGCACCTACGCGCACACATACGCGCCCACAGCAACCTGCGTTTGCGCGCGTCGTATGCGCGAAAGCGCATAGGGGAGCTCTTTGCAAATCTCTTGGATTATTGCAGAACGCTACCGTATAATCGCTTCAGGCCGTGCGCAGCGGCTGCTTTCCACGGAGATTGGCATGGACATCAACCAAATCGCTGAAGCCTGCATCCAGGCGATCGCAGACAAAGTCAAAAATCTCAACACGCTCAACATCATCGTCGCCGGCAAGACCGGTGTCGGCAAAAGCACGCTCATCAACAGCATTTTCAGGGAACAGCTCGCTCAGACCGGACTGGGAAAACCTGTCACTGACCACATGCGAAAGATCACAAAAGAAGGCGTACCGCTTGCGATATACGACACAAGAGGGTTCGAACTCGGCAAAAATGCCCAGGAAGAAGTCAAAACTGAAATTCTGGCCACGATCCGCGAAGGGCTCGCGGCGCGCGACATCAACAAAGCAATCCACTGCATCTGGTACTGCATCAACACGGCCTCGAACCGCATCGAAGACGAAGAAATCGCATGGCTGCGCGCCCTCGCGAAGGACAATCAGGACACGCAGGTCCCTGTCCTCATCGTGCTCACGCAGTCATTTTCTAAAAAAGCCGCTCAGGACCTGAAGAACAGAATCCTCGACGAAAACCTCGATGTCATCCAGGTCGTGCCCGTGCTGGCGTCAGACTTTGAAGTAGACGAAGATATCGTCATCAAATCATTCGGGCTGGATATCCTGATCAACGTCATGGCAGAAGCGCTCCCGGAAGAGCTCCGGAACACGCTCCAGAACGTCCAGATCGCATCCCTAGAATCAAAAAAACGACAGGCACAGGCAGCAGTAGCCGCAGCGACCGCAGCAGCTTTTGGAGAAGGATTTTCCCCCATACCGATCGCTGACTGTGCCGTCATCATCCCCACTCAGGTCGCGATGATCGCCTCTATCACAGCCATCTTCGGGCTAAATATCAACAAGAGCATCATCATGGGGTTCGTCTCATCCGTGCTAGGCACAGGCGGAACAACATTAATTGGAAAAACGCTCGCTGCAAGCCTGCTCAAGCTCATCCCGGGGCTCGGCACAGTCTCTGGAGGCGTCATTTCTGGCGCGACTGCCGGACTCCTCACGACCGCGCTCGGCGAAGCCTATATTCTCTTGATGGAATCAATCTATAATGGCGAAATCAACCCAAAAGATATCAATACTTCCGAGGGCCGGGAAAAGCTCAGGGCACTTTTCAAATCACAAAAAGAAAAACTAAAGCCCCCGCCTGCGGAATAAACAAGCACAGGGCTGGGAGTTTTGCTAAAAATCCAGCCCTGAGATGCCTACACATTCATATTAAATACAGTATTTATCCCCCTCTTGGATTGAATACCATTTAAGAAAATCGGAAAGAAATTTTGCCTGCTTCTCCGGGAGAGTACATTTAAAATTATTTAACGAATTAACCCCAGCTCTCGCCACAAAAAAATCCATATTTTTATCCCAACCATTAGTTTCATGAGCCACACAAAACACATCAATTTCATCAAGCGCGAATTTCCGTGAGAGCAATTGGTTATATTTAATTCCTCGATAGCATCCTATATAATCCTTACCGATATAGAACCAGTTTTTAAATACGATTTTTTTTAAATCATCAATAGCATAAGCAAATAGAGAAATAACAAAACTGAATAGTAAACAAAACATAATCCCAGTAACATAATTGTCAAAAATCATCCAAAAAAGGTCAAATGATGTAAAAATAGTCACAAGGATTGTAAAGCAAATAAACCCAAAAGCACATAATGCAAATATATAGAATTTCTTCATATCTGGATCAATCGTATGCACTGTATGAATAATCAGATCACGATCCCATCCACGAGACTCCACCACTTGTGCACTCAAAAAAGCAGGAAATTCGAATGCATCCAATGATTTATTCTCAAACTCTTGAGGACAAAAGACAACATCTGCATGATGTCTTGAAGTAATTCGCTCATATATATTCAGTAAATCAATCCTAGATTTTTCATATTCTCCCTCCAGCCCCCGCTGCGGACACTGCGGGTTCGCTTGTTCATATTGAGCGCTCCAGCATGCATCACAAATTCCAGCGTTCCTATCAAATACCTCATCCGGGATTTGACTGCCGCAGATCACACAGTTTTGTGCCATAACAACCTCTATACGTATCCCCAGCCCCATGAAAAAACTTCACGGGCACCTTGTCACTTTACATTCCAGAAGCGTACCCTCAAAGGAAAATAAATATACAATATATTACCACTACTCTAGGAAACATTCAGAATTATTCAACTTCAGATAATCAAGATCTAATATATATTTTTATATCCGCGACTGATATACCAATTCAAAAATTCCTGCCAGTATATAGCCATATATTCTTCGACAATAGCGAATTCAATCAGCTCTCTTTCACCATTGCTCATAGGCATGATAGACACAATCCTGACAAAATGATTCCATCTGAAATTCTCTCCGAATTTTCCAAAGCTAATTGCACCACTATTTTTTGATACATAAGATACCTTAACATTATCAATCGACAAAATTTTAGCACGTTCCGAATTAAAAAACAACCCATGATCGAATTCAATGCTGTCTGCATTGAGCTTCACCCAGTCATTCTCAAATTCCTTACTATGCATTTTAAAAACTATAAAAAAAATCAAATTCCATATTATTGCAAGCGGGATGGCAAGCATCATCCAATCACTGAGTGTAAAGATTGCATATACGGAGAATACAATTGATCCCAGACCAATCAGCACAATCAACAAAATCACGGGTCCGTTAAACAACAGATAGACAGCAAGCTCAAGTCTTCCCATTCTGCGGGGGCATATCAATAAAGCTTCATTTCCGATGCCAGCTTTAGGCTTGAGCACCTTTGACGTAATGAACGGCGGAAATTTGTACTGAGAAATTGTTTTCCCCTCAAAATTTTCTAAATCAAATCGTCCTTTCTCAAGAGTCTCCCGGCGCAACGCCTCCCTTCTTTTCTCTTCTTTCCCGAACGGTACATGCGGAATTGCATCATGAATGACTGGATCGTCAGCCCCCGATGCCGCTCTCAGACAGAGATCGCAGATTTGCTTGTCATGACCAAATGAACTGCTCACCATTTGATTGCCACATATCGCGCATCTTTTCGCCATACTCACCTCTATACGTATCACCTGCCCCGCAAAAACCTTCACGGGCTTGATATTACTTTACAATCGAGAGGCATATTCACAAAGAAAATATATACATACAGATTATGGCTCTTTATTTCACAAATGAGTCGTTTTCACTCAATTCTCATCTGTTTTGTAAATTTTGATTTATACTTTTATGAATACATTCAATATATAACAAAACCATGCCATTCTTCAGTCTTTTATGATCAGAAATACGATCACCACAAATTACGCATTTCGCCATTTCACGTCCTTTCGATTTCAACACGACTATTTTTCGATGCGAATGCTCTATGCTCAGATCAAATATTCCTGCTTCGCCACCATCAAGCCATCCTCGCGCGATCTTTCTTTTTTTCTTGCACAAATATACCACTTGAGAAAATCACGCACATATTCCCCGGCTAATACATAATCCTTCGAAAACCTAAACCCGTTCCTTCTGTTATGTCTCCAGGTTTGAAACCATGATGCAGATGGAAGCTCAGAATTAATGAGTATCTTTATGCAACTTATATTATTGTTACCTCTCACATATTCATGAAATACTTTCACATCATCCACTGAATACTTTTTGGCTTTGTCTGGATTAAATCGAAAGCCACGATAACACTCAATGCTATCCTTCTTTAAGTTTATCCATACGTTATTAAAAAAGCACATTTTTATTCCAAATACACATACAGCGATAGTTATTCCAACAACCAAAAGCAGCCCATAAACTGGATTATTCATTTGAAAAACGCCAGTTCGAAACTCATTGACTATCTCCAAAAACATATAATATATATCCGGAATTCCAATACACGCCCAAATCATTCCTCCAAAGACAACAGATATAATTATCCCCCAAAGAATTTTAGTTATTTTACGTGTTTTCTCAACATTTAACAGTAAAGACTTTTCATTAAATGAATCATTGGTATCAATAATCTTGCTCTCAATAAACTCTGGAAATACATACTCCTGAATATCTTTTCCCTCGAATAACGACGGATCGAATTCAAGAACAAAATTATCAAGAATGTCTACAACCTTATTTAGAATTTTTTGCGTATCCAATGCCATGAATGATACCTCCGTACACAATCCCCCTTTATATCTCATAACACATATCATCTGAAACAACAAGTAACAGCGCTCAGATATATTACAAAAAACAGCCTTTGCCTCGACAGTCTCAGGCTGCAAGCTGCCACAGGTGAACTTAGCAGCTTCTCCCGCATCCTCGTCTGAGCGCTTTTCTACTGCCCGAACGACTACCCCTCTCAAAGAAACATCGCAAAACCACAGATCATGCTGAAATTTCGCGCATGATGACATGAGCAACGGCAAACGAATTCGTTCCAAGAGCCCTCCTGCCCCCGAACAGACACCAGGAAGCAGGAAATCCTCCAGCAGGCAACTCCGCTTGAATTACCTCATATCAATCTGCCGTTCATCTGCTCAGATTGCCTCATCATCAAACGCCTGCTTCCGAAATACCAATTGAGGAAATCTTTCCAATACATCGCTTCATTATGGTCATCAAGCGTTAATGATACTATCGTCTTCGGCCCAATAAAAGTATTTTGAAACCATGATGCATTCGGATTATCCAAACAGATATTCACCAAATAATAGTAATGACTGCTTCTAACGCTTGTATGATTACTGCCGAATGTTATTGTTATGCCGCCATCTCTCCTATCATCAAATCTATTTCTTCTCCTATTCCTATTACTATTTCCACTATTCTTACTCTTCTTTTTATAAGTCGCTATAAGATTATCCATCGAATACGATTTGGTTTTCTGAGGGTTAAATTTTCTTCCTTTGTAATATTCAATACAATCCCCTTTTAAATTTATATATAAATTATTAAAAAAGCACCCGGTAATCACCACAATAATCAGTCCTACTATCAAGAATGCACCTATAGCAGGCACAACCCCGCCAAGAATAATCAATTCTGTTGATAACGGAAGCCCCTCTATAATTTTTGTATATAAATCATTTGTATGTAACATAGGAATATTCACTGTAAATATAAAACCGCAAATCAGCAATATTACCATAGAGAAAAATGCTGCAAAACATCCCGCGTTCTGCTCAATGATAAGCAATAGCGAAGGCTCTCCCCCCTCCTCCCCTGCTAAAACTTCAGATTTGATAAAGTCTGGCAAAATATATTCAGAAATCGGCTTGTTCTCAAACTTTGCCGGATTAAACTTATGTCCATTCTCTGTACCCACAAATTTCTTTGCTATATCAATGAGCTTGCGTCCAACACTTCCCTCCAGGATATTTTGCTTCCATGCCTCCCCGTTTGGTACCGAAACGCCGCTCCCCCGATGCGCTCCGTGCCCTTTATTGGAAAGTATCGGATCATCCCCTCCAGATGCGCACAAGTCGCAAAGGCCCTGATTACGAGCACATACTTCATCATCAATCGGATTGCCGCAAATTCCGCATCTCCCTCCAGCAATGCCCCCTGAAAACCGATCATTTTCAGACACCTTCGATACTGTAAAGGGATCAGATGTGTGCCTCGATGCCCCAGCCGCATTGCCTTCACAGCACTGGTCACACTTCCCTCCATTCCATATATACACCTCTTCCGGCATCTCGTTGCCACAAATCACACACTTTCGTACCATCAAGCACTCTCCTGCACACAAATAGCTCATAACACCAGATCATGAGCCAATAACATTCTATGCATAAAATACATTTTTACCATCTAATTATATATACAATTTTATACTTTTATCATCTAGTTTACTTCATTATTGTATCACAATCAATATATTCAAATCATTTTGGAAACATAAAATAAACAATTTCCCTATTAACTTTCACACATATTCCCACTAATATAAAACATTTTGAGGTCATAACATGGCAGTTTAAACTGGAAACCTCGAATATTTATACTTCCGCTACTTTCTGGCATCTTCACTGCAAACTCAACAACACGCTCCCAGTCTTCCGTATTTTTAGATGATTGCAGTGAAATATAAATCATCCCCCTCGCCCGCTTCCAGAATAAAAAGCACATGCATGCAAAGCGAGCGAGGAAGAGGTCAAATCATAGTATCAATAATTACGACCAAAACAATCATAGGAGCGTTCCAAATGAAAATCTTATCTCCCGTTCGCTCAATCGGCTCGCACTCAGTGTCTTCTTTTTGACCTGATGTACCATTTTAAAAAATCTTGCCAGTACTCCGCAGCGTACTTATACTCCAATTCAAATTTAAATGCCTGCTTGCTATTGATAGCATCTTTCTCATCTGGCGTGATATATACCTCATACACAGTCCTCTTTCCGCTGTCTTTCTCAATATAAAAGGCTTTCACATTAGATATCAAAAACTTTTTGACTTTACTCGGTTTAAATTTTCTACCAGTACAGCATTCAATTTCTCCCTCTTTGATGTTAATCCACGCTTTGCCCCAAATCTTATGCATTCCTACATTCCAAATCATCCCCCCAATAATTGCATTCCAGATGATTGTAAAAAAAATCATAAAAATATTCGCCCCCACACTACCAGTCAATCCGCCGACTGTCCCAAAAAAGTTCGCATATATCAGCATCACAATGAGCCCAATCCCCACAATTGCAAAGGGAGAGAGGCAAAGCGTCCAAAACACTGCCAGGACGATCTCAATTGTATCCATCTTTCCTCTGGAACATAGCAACAATGACTTATCCGAAAATCCAGTCTCTGAATAACGAATTTCATTCCATATAAAATTTGGAAATTTAAATTCATCTATCGCCTTACCCTCAAAATTCTTTGCATCAAATTCTCTTTCTTTTCTTAATTCTTCTTCATACGCTTTAAACTTTTCATTTATATCATTAGAGGATGGTTTAATATCAATTTGAGGCGTTTCAAGTATGGGATCATCATCCCCCTCCACAGTCCTGAGACAAATATCACACATGCCGTTATTTATTACAAATGCCTCCTCAGACATTATCTTGCCGCAAATCTTACATTCAGCCATATCACCCTCTCCTGCTTTCCTTTGTAAATGCACTTAAGACCTATTGATTTCAGCACATGGTCTAAGACCACGTGCTGAAATTCCACCCATGCGACGATCAATCATCAACCGTCATAATCTTCGTCCTCGTCCTCATCATAGTCTTCATCCTCATCGTAGTCATCCTCATCTTCGTCCTCGTCCTCATCATAGTCTTCATCCTCATCGTAGTCATCCTCAT
>JAFUEE010000108.1 GCA_017464085.1 Pseudomonadota bacterium | reverse complement strand
TTTTGGCACAAAAGAAAGAGGTTCCCCCACGAAAAACAATAATTATTGGCAATTGACATCAGTGGGGGCGCAGACGAAGCGGACGTGGAAGTGGTCTGCGTGACCTTTGGCGTGTCGGATGATTGCGTAGTAGCTCTTTTTGCCATTGGGGTATTGGATCATGGGCTTGAGCTGTGCGTCGGTATAGCCGAGTTTTTTGGCCTGGTTATAGAGGAGCTTCTGAACTTCGTAGTCGACGAAGATGTATTGGACTTTCTTTGTGCTGAGGAAGCGCTCGAGGGTGTACCAATTCTTTTCTGCGTCAAAGTTGCTGGCGTTCATGCGCGCGAAGCCGACAAAGTTTTTGGGGGTTGTGGAGATATAGCTGATATCGACATCGCGGCCGGACTGATGCGAGAGGTGCGGTGTGAGTTTGCCGCCATTCTTGGTCGAGAGGTCGCCGATCATGAAGTTCGGTGCTTTGGGATATTTGGCGCGATATGCGCCGAGCGTGTCCATGATGAGGCCCGTCGTGAGGGCTGTGCCGTAGCTCCGTGAGGGATTGCGGACAGTATAGCCTGGACCTGACTGGAGCTGAATGCCGCCGGAGAGCGAGCCATTGTTCGCGAGTCCGCGAGAAACGCCTGTGGTGCCGTTAAAGCGCTGGATGCGCAGGACAAGCGTCTGTCCGACCTTGAGTTTGTCGGGATTTTTCTGAAGAGATTTGTTGTTCTTTTTGAGATCGGCGATGGAAACGCCTGTTTTCTTTGAGATTTTTCCGAGCGTGTCGCCTTTTTTGACGACATAGGAGACGCTTTGAGTGAGTGTGGGCGCTTTTGAGCCGGAAGAAGAGCTGGAAACTGAGCCTTTGGGGACGCGAATCCTGAGTTTCTGTCCGATTTTGATATGCGCAATGTCAGATAGGTTGTTCCAGCGCGCGATGTCTTCAGCGCGGACATCGTATTTTTTTGCAATTTTGCCAACGGAATCGCCTTTCCGGACGACGTATGTGATGGTTTCCTTGGCGTTAGTTTTGGCGGCTTTTTTCTTCGGTGCGGCATCTGCAAATGATGAAAATCCCGTGAGAAGACATAGGATAAAAGTCGCAAAAATACAAAGTCTCCGCATGAGATACATGGTTTTCATTCCTTGAAAATAGTGTGACTTCGCGCTGCATGAGCCGCCTTGACGGACACGCGAACGCGCGAGCGTTCATAACATAAGATGTCGTAGAGCGCAAAAAAGTGCCTCAGGTCGCGAAGTCGACGAACTCGAAGAGGACTAGCCTGTAGAGGATGTCGCTGACGTGGCGTTTCCCCGTGCGTTTGAGGTCGGGAATGTTCATCGGTGTGTGGAGTGCGAGAAGGATATCACTTTCCTCAGGGGAGAGCTGAATGGAGGCGTTGATGTGCGTCCTGAATGCGCGTCGCACGAAGCGTGTGAGGTTGAAGAGTTCTGGCGGAAGGCACTGGTCGGCAGTCGCGCGCAGGAGGTCAAAGAAAGTCGGAAAAATGTCTATGGGCTGGACAGGCCTGTTCTGGAGGAGCGGCAGAAAACTCGGGGGCATGATGTGGTAGAGTTCGACCGGCTTGTTTTCGAGTGTGCGTATCTGCTCGAAGTGGCTGAAGATGGCATTCTGCGAGAGATCGAAGGCCTGCATGTTCAGGCTGAGCGAAGCGAAAGCTTGTGCCAGCGACCGATTTCGTTCTGCGGATGCGACGAGTTCGCTGATCGGGAGCGATGCGGAATGCGGCTGTGATTGCAGGTATTCGGAAGCATCTGGGATGTGTCCGTCGCTGAGTTTTTCGAACCACTTGAATTTGCCGCAGTCGATGAATGCGACCCAGATGTCTTGCGCATCTCTCCAGACGAGTGTGTATTGCGCACCATGAATGAGGCTTTGTTTGAGGGTGTCGAGGAGCCAGTACAGTGAGAACTTGACTTGGGCATCGGGGCTGTCGGGGGTGCCGAGTGGGAACGGCTGTGCGGAGAGGTTCAGCGCAGGCGTTGCGAGCTGTGTGGCATTTTCTTCGTCGAACTGAAAATCATCTTCGGAATGTTCTTTTGGGAGTGCGGGGGATATGGCAGCGACATTGTCCGTCTGAGCCATATCATTCTGCATGAAGTGCGTGCAGTCTTCGTCGGACGAATCGAGTGCGGGGCCAGCGATTGGTTGAACTGGCTTTGAGAGTTTGGGGACGGCCTGTGATGGGAGCCGGGGGGGCAGACGGCCTGGTGGTGCAGGTCTTGCGGTAATGCCTGGGAGTTCTGTCGCGGATGCTGTCGGCCTTGAGGTGGCAGGAAGCGCGTTGCGCGACGGGAGGCCTGGGTGGTCTGGTGAAGATGTTGTGGTTCTTGAGGTGCCCGGTAAGCTTGGAAGTGAGCCGTTTTGCAATGTCTGCAGTTTGGGACGCTTTGAGGGGGCGACTGTGGGAAGTTTGGGTTGTGCGGAGGCTGGTTTTGGGGCGCTGGATTCGCGCTGGAAGCGCGGTGCACTTGAATCGCGGCCAAGTTTTGGTGAACTTGATTCGTGCCTGACCTGGTTGTCTGAGGCGCGCGCGGGGCGCTGGGGGTGCGAAGGTGCTGCCGGGGAGGATGCCTTCGCGATATCCTCGAGGATGACGGCGTTCGAGGTGGAGCTCACGATGATGTCGACTTCTTTGCGGAGCGATTCATCGATTGGCTGGGAAGTGGTCTGATCAGTGATCTGGGAGAGGCTTGAATTTACGCACAGGCGCGGCATGATGAGCTGGATGCTTTTGGACGAAGCGATATATGGCCTGAGTATGCTCTCAAAAAAGCTGAAAAACTCGCTGCGCTTGAATGGTCTTTCAACGACATGTTTGAAAAAATACTGATCGGGGGATGAGGGCATATAGGGGGCAAGCGCCGTCGGTTGCGTGGATGTCAGGATGCATCGCTCGGGGGCATTGATGTATTTGGGTATGACGCTCTGCAAGTAGGGCAGGCATTCCGGCTGCCGGGACATATCGAGGACGATGACCGCAGGATGCGAGCAGTTCTGCAGGATGTATTCGCAACGGTCAAGTGCAGGAAGGTCGACGAGCGAGAGACCGTAGGTAGCAAAGTGTTCCGCGAGTATGTTCCTGACGGTTGGGTTGGCGTCATAAAGTACGATTTCGCTCATGCATGTGTTCCGGGAATGGGTATCTGGCCTGATTTGCCGATGCCGGAGTCATAGAATTTTGTTGGGGGAAAAGGATAATCTTGGGTGCCCGAGCGAGCCGACGTGAGCGGTGCTCTGCGCGGGGGTAAATTATCCATCTCGCGCGAACCTGTCCACAATAATACTTGCATGATTGGGTATTTCGTATGCGCCGCTGTCTGATTGACGCAGACAATCGGGGAGGACTGTTGCCGTGTGACAAGCGCAATACCTTGAACGTAGATTAACGCAGGCGATCGGGGAGGACTGTTGCCGTGTGACAAGCGCAATACCTTGAACGTAGATTGACGCAGACAATCGGGAATGACTGGGCCATGAAATGTGGTAGGGGCGTATGATTTGATATTTTCGCATGTGTGCAATGATTGATGAAATTCAGAGGCAGATATGTTAGTGTGTATGGCTTTTATTTTCAGGTAAAAAAGGCCTGAAAATGTTTGGGCCTGTGATTGGCTGTGAGGAGAAATAGATACATGTCAAAAGAAAGAAAATCCGCTGAACAGAATAAGAAGAATGCGTCGAATAGCGAGAAGACTGCAGCTCCAGGCGCGATTCGGATTCAGAAATTCCTGAGCCTGGCTGGTATCGCGAGCCGTCGGCATGCGGAAGAGATGATTGCCCAGGGCAGGGTCAAGGTCAGCGGGCGCGTGGTGACGGAAATGGGCGTTCACGTGATACCCGGGAAAAGCCGCGTGGAAGTTGATAATAAACCTGTCTTTTATTCAGAAGAGCGCAATTATGTGCTGTTTCACAAGCCCGCTGAATGCATCACGACGCTTGATGATCCCGAGCATCGCACGACGGTGATCGATCTTCTGCCCAAAAATATGCCGCGGCTTTTTCCTGTGGGCAGGCTCGACTGGGATACCGAGGGACTTCTGCTCCTGACAAATGATGGGGAGCTCGCTTATCGCCTCACGCATCCAGCGGCAAAAGTGCCCCGTATCTATCATGCCAAGGTACGCGGAGAGCTCAAAGACAACTCTCCGGAGCTTAAAAAATTGCAGAACGGTGTGGAACTTGAGGATGGGTTTGCAAAACCTGACAGAGTTTCGGTCATCAAGTTTACTGGCAATAACACCTGGCTGGAAATCGAGCTTCATATCGGGCGTAATCGAATTGTCCGAAGGCTTTGCGATGCCGTCGGGTTCCCGGTGATGAAGCTGCGCCGCGTCGCGTTTGGCAATCTCACCTTGGATGGCCTCGCGCTTGGCGCGTTCCGCGATCTGACTGAAGCTGAAGTGACCGATCTCTATGAGCAGGTTGGGGAGCTAGGGGCTGTGCCGACTGTTCGCTCAAAGGCTGGCGTCCGCTATGCGCGTGGATTTGATCCGAAAGAGCGCACGATGCCGCGTCAGACTGCACCACGCAGGGAGGATCTGGAACGCAAGGAAAAAGAAGAAGACCGTTCCATTCGCTTCAACAAACGCCCACGGCCGTCCAGAATGCGTGAAGAGGTGTTGCGCGAAGAAACAGGCAAGGCAAGACGAGAGAAGCGTATGCCTCCGGAAGCGCCGCGTTTTGCGCCCGATAGCGAAAGATCATTCCGTTCTGTTTGGGATGAGAGCGGACGCGATGACCGCCGCGACGAACGCAAGTCCTTCCCACGCGATGACCGCCGCGACGAGCGCAGGTCCTTCCCACGCGATGACCGCCGCGACGAGCGCAAGTCCTTCCCACGCGATGACCGCCGCGACGAGCGCAAGTCCTTCCCACGCGATGACCGCCGCGACGAGCGCAAGTCATTTCCGCGCGATGACCGCCGCGACGAGCGCAGGTCCTTCCCACGCGATGACCGCCGCGACGAACGCAAGTCATTTCCGCGCGATGGCGGCTCTGGGGAAAAGAAACGTCCGTTTGCACGCGGGGTGAAGCCAAGATCGGGTTCGAGAGCTTCGAGATAATCCCGGAGGTGCTTGCATGAAGAGATCTCTTGCGATCGCGATGTTTGCGGCCACGATGCTCTTTCCGGGGGCATCATGGGCCGACAATGAAGATTTTGGCAAATCAGCAGTTGCCCAGTCACTTGCGAAGCAGGCATCCGGCATGGATAACCTGCCCTCTCGAGAGATCTCGGCCCCAAAACCTGCCTCTCCATACAGTTATCGGGAAGAGATTCCCGAGGATGTGGATGGCTTGATGGCAAGTGTCGAAGTGCAGAATGGATTGCTGGTAAAGGAATTTGAGGCGCTTCTGGAAAAAGATCCGACGAATCCGGATGCGCCCAAGTGGCTTTCTCAGATTGCCGAGTTTCATTGGCAGATGGCGCATTATGCGTATTTGCGTGAACGCCGTGCCTGGCTAGGTGCGTTGGATTCGTGCGCGGATGATGAGCAAAAATGTCCGCCGGAGCCTGTGGCAGATTATCATGCTGCGATTGATGATTATCGCAGGATATTGCTCAAATACCCGACTTACGAGCATCTCGATGATGTCCTGTTCAGGCTGGGGGATGCGCTGATTCGCAATCAGCAATCCAAAGAAGGCATCAGTTATCTGCATCGTCTGACACAGAACTATCCGGATTATAAAGATCTGGATGCTGCGTATCTTGCGATTGGAGAATTTTATTTTTCGCAGCGCAATACGGGAACGGCGCAGGCGGCTTATCAGATGATTCTCGACAGGTATCCGCAGTCTTCCTATTATCATTATGCGCAGTATAAACTGGCGTGGACATACCTAAATCTTGCGGATGAAGATTCCTATCGGACGGCGATATCGCTTTTCCAAAAAGTCGTTGAATCGATTGATTCTCGCTATGCCTCGGCAGTCGATGCCGAAGGGCAGATTGATGAGAACAAGCTGAAATCTGGTGAAATCTCGTTCAGAAATCAGGCGCTGAATGATCTGAGCACGACGTATGTCGAACTGCCGGATGGCTGGATGCAGGCGCGCGCGTATCTGCGCACGAAACTTCCAGAAGATAAGGCACGCGACAAAATCGAGCAGTTGGGACGTATTCTCGATTCCCAGGGCAAGTATGAGGAAGAAATCGAGCTTTATAGCGATCTGCTCAAGGAGACGCCGAAGCATCCGCATGCCGTGGACTGGCACATCGCGCGCATTGAGGCGCTGAAGGCCTCGAACCGTCTTGCGGAAGCTGAAACGGCGACGCGCATGGCAATTGATGACCTTTTGCCCGGCAATGCCTGGCATGAAGCCAATCGCGGTCAGAACGGGAGCGCGATTGCAAAGGCGCGCAAGTTCAGCGCTTATCAGATTTATGTGCTTGCGATCGCGGCGATTGAAAAAGCCGAGAAACAGCCTGCCGCCAGCGAGGGGCAGGATGCGCTTTGGGCGGATGCGGAAACGCTTCTGCGCAAAGAGATTGCGCATTACGCGGAAGGCGACAGCGCGTTTGATATTTATTACAGCTTTGCATACGTGCTGGACGAGCGTTCGGATGGAGCGCTCAACCGCATTAAGAAACAGTATGGCAAGCGGCTCAAGTCTGAGCCGGATCTCGCGGGGGATGTGCTTGTCAGGCTCAGGGAAGCGGCCGGGGCATATCAGAAAGTCGTGGACTGGCCGGGCATTGACAGCGCCAGCGAGCGTGGCGCGCAGGTCAAGGTCGCCGCTAACCGGCAGGTGTTCGTCTATGCCAATATTCTGGCGACATCCGATCCCGAATGGTCGATTGTCAACTCAGCGAAGGCACAGAACTTTGTTGAGGAAAAGCGCGGATCTGAAGTGCTGGCTGCCGAACCGCTCACGGATGCGGAAAAAGGCTTTGTCCGTTCTGCCGAACAGTATGCTGAACGCTATCCCAAAGATGACGAGACGCCTGCATTTTTATGGAGAGCGGCGGAAATCTATCGCACGCATAACGATTACAATCAGGCGGCATCGCGTTTTGACCAGATTGTGACGAACTTCCCCGATCACCAGTATGCCGCAGTGGCTGTCGGTTCAATGTTCGAGCTTTATCACAAGGCAAAGAACTACGAGAAGATCGAATATTGGGCGAAATGGCTGATTGAACATAAGAATTTCAAGCATTATACGGCATCGGAGCTGGAAGATACCGCGAGTTTTGCGATCGACAGGCAGGCAGTGCAGTATGCGGATGCAGGCAAGATCGACGATGCGGTTTCGACGATCCTGCGCATAGAGTCGTCCTATCCTGAGCGCAGAGAGCATGTGACGGCCGCGCGCCTGAAAGCAGCGGCGTTCGAAGAGTCTCGGCAGGGATGGAAAGCCGCAGTCACGCTTCTCGAACCGCTCATGGCGCAGGCGGATACGCCCGATCATCGCGCGCATGCGCTGTATCGCTCGGGCGTTGACCTGATGAAGCTCGCGCGTTTTGAAGAAGCGGCAGAACGCTTTGATCGGTCTGCATCTGCTGGGGTCGAGCTTGCGGATGCGGAGGTCAAGAAGCCGGCACCGGATGACAAGAAAAAGTCAAAGAAAGCGGCCAAGCCCCAGAAGGCTGCAAGCGCTGAGAGCGCAGTGCCCGAGACAGGGCTATCGCACGAGCGGCGGCTTGAAACGGCGCAGAGCGTGCTGTATGGCGCCCAGATTTACCGGAATATCGGCAAAAAAGACCGTGCCGGAGCTTTGATCGACAGATATCTGGACAGTCCCCGGGCTGAGCTGTTCTCGCTGTATCGCGTCGGCGATTCGCCCAAATTTGAGCAGGAACTGACAGACAGTGAGCGTTCTGGCGCATCAGCGATGCTGACGCGCATGACAGCAGTGATGGAACGTGCTTCGCTTGAAGAAGCTGATCTTGCGGCGGAACGCCTTGGAAAAGTGATGTCAGCGGATGGGTTCACATCGCAGTCGGCGTCATTGCAGCGCATGGTGATGCTTCAGTACGCGCAGTATGCGCTGGATGCCGGAAAATATGAGGATGCCCAACGGGTGCTGGGGCGCATGACGCCGGATGAAAACAGCTGGGCGCGCGTGGAGCTCGCGCGATATGCCTATATGAATGGCCGTATTGCGCAGCATGAGTTTGATGATGTCGTGCTCGAATTCCCGATCAGGACGCTGCGCAAGCGCATCGAGCAGAAGGCCAAGAACAGGCAGGCTGCAGAGAAGCATTATCAGCAGGCCATAGGCTATAAGAATGCCCAGGTGTCGACGGCATCCGCGTATGCGCTTGCGGAAATGGCGCTCGCGTTCCGCGATGCGTTCAAGTCTCTTCCGCCGCCCAAAGAGCTCGAGAACGACCCCGATGGTCTGGATGAATACACGACTTGGATCGAGGACGAGCTGATTTTCCCGGCCGAAGATGCCGCCGCGTCTCTGCTCGATGTCGCACGCCAGATCACGGTGCAGCTGGAGTCTTATACGCCGCAGGCGCTTCAGTCAGCAGAGGCGCTGGGGGCATTGAAGCCAGACCTCTATCCGGTCACGCGGGCATCTGTCGTGGAATGAGCCGCAAGGTGTCCCGCGAGCGTATCGGCGAAAAGCCGATAGCGAGCTTGAAGAGCCGTGTATCGCGCCGTCAGGCCGATAGCGGCTCGCAGGTAAAAATGTGCGCTTGCGCGCTTATATTTAATATTAATAAGGATAACGCATGGCTACGCCGATATTTGGCAATACACAGGGACTGAATTCTCGGGAAGTTGAGGCGCTCAAAAGCCTCGGCCTTCAAAAATGCGCGCCAAATCTGCTTGTGTCGCGCGAGCTGGCGCATCGCATGACGAGCCTGAGCGATATGCTGCACCGGAAAGTCGGGGTTCTGATGGGGCGGAACGGCCATGTCGAGTGCATCATGCTCGGGGATGCAGAGCGCGCCTATCTTCCGGACATCGGGCGAAGCAGGGCGGGAATCGGGCGTCTGCGCGGTATTCGCCTTGTCGTGACGAGCCTTGAGACGGCGAAGACGCAGACCAAGGAAATTCTGACGATGGATGAGCTGACGGACTTGGCGAAGCTGCGGCTCGATTTTGCCGTGGCTGTCGAGGCCAATATCGTCGGGGCTCCCGGAAGGGCGGAATATGCGCATCTGACGCCGTCGCTCAAAGGGGTGAGTGTGACGCGGAATTTTGTGGAGGCGTTCGAGGAGCTGCCGACGAATGCCGACGAGATCCTGAAGGCCGTGGAGACGGAGCTTCGCGCGACGACTGACCGCGCGCAGGCCACCAAAGCGCCGCCGGCGATTCTCGTGCATCTCGACACCGGGGAACGCGATGCGAGGGAGCGGCGCGAGGAAATGCTTGAACTGTGCAGGACCGCCGGAATCGAGATCGTCCGCGTCATTGAACAGAAACGCCGCCAGCCCGACCCGAAATCGCTTGTCGGTTCTGGTAAATTGCAGCAGATCGAGCTCCATGCGCTTGATGAGGATGCCGAGTTTGTCATCTTTGACCGCGAGCTGAGCCCGGCGCAGACGCGTGTCATCACGCAGGTGCTGCCGCTCAAGGTGCTCGACAGGACGCAGCTCATTTTGGATATCTTTGCGCAGCGTGCCAAATCGCTCGATGGCAAGCTGCAGGTCGAGCTCGCGCAGCTCAAGTATAATCTGCCCAAGCTGATCGACCGCGACACGGCGATGAGCCGTCTGACCGGTGGCGTGGGTGGCCGCGGCCCCGGGGAGACAAAGCTTGAGATGAACCGCCGAAAGGCGCGCGAACGCATGAATGCTCTGGAACGCGAGCTCAAGCAGCGCGCAGGGCATCGCGAACTGCAGCGAAAAAAAAGGAATGCGCAGAACATCCCCGTGTTCAGCCTTGTCGGCTATACGAATGCTGGCAAATCGACGCTTCTCAATGCGCTCACGCAGTCGGATGTCTATGCCGAAAATCAGCTTTTCGCGACGCTCGACACGACATCGAGGCGTTTGCGCTTTCCTCGCCTGCAGGAGGTGATCTTTACAGACACGGTCGGGTTTATCCGCGATCTCCCGAAGGATCTCGTCGCGGCTTTTAAGGCGACGCTCGAAGAGCTCAACGATGCGGATGTGCTGCTGCATGTGATCGATGCCTCCAGCCCGCAGGTTCATTCGCAGATCGCCGCTGTCGAGGCCATCTTGAAGCAGCTCGGCCTTGATACCAAACCCATGATCCGAATCTTTAATAAGACAGATCTGATTTCCCCGGAGACCGCGATCGAGCTCACGCGAGAATATGACGGCGTCGCCGTGTCTGCCAAATATAAAACTTCGACGTTGCCGCTCATCGATCGCATTCAGGATTTTTACATGTCTCAGAATGGCGGCCTCAAAGGGAATGCGGAGATCAAGATCCGTACGTTCGAGGATACGGAGATCTTGCCGTTCGACCCGAATGCGTGAAACTCATTTTTATGGGCACTTGCTATCGGCGTCGCGTTGCGCGCCGCCGATACGCGCGTGTTTCGGCCTATGCGCTTTGCGCATACGGCCTCGGTCGCCTTGCTATCGCTGACGCGATACGCAAGGCGCTGTGCGCATACGCTGGGGCGAACACAATGATTACGCAATACATCCTCCTGCCAATTCAATGGCTTTCTTTAGAGATTGAATAAGCATTTGCGATACAGTATAATCGTTAACGAAATAAAAAACGCCCTCATCATCATTTGATGATAAAAAATCATGTGGAATATCGTTAGCTTTAGTAAGTTTAATATACTGTTTCAAAAAACGTGAATATCTCCACCAAGGAATTTTAGATTCGTTAGATGCAGCAAATGAACTTAAAGATCCCTGGAGAACATAGTCAGCCATTGCGGATATATAAAATAGTTCAAATACCTGATCATAATTATCGCAATTCAGCTTTGACCAAATTGAACTGAGAAAGGCATTGACTCGTTCAGATATTGATTCAAGGAGACCTTCGTCAAAACCTTCCTGCAAAGTACTGCTGAGGATAGAAATCGGATTGTAATCAGTAAGTATATGGCTATTCTTACTTAGGTAATCTTTTACTTGAAAAATGATGGATATTTCTATTGGCGTCAGTGCGACGTGTTCAGCAACTTGTTCTAATGCAATAACATCATTATGAACGAGAACGAAAAGATTGGAGAGCTTTCGATCCAAATCAAAAATGGGACGATAGTCGTCAAGTTTATATTCAGATAGAGGCAGCTTGTTTGATGTCAATAATGAATAGATATACATCATGACGATAAACGATACTGATAATTCCTTCGCGGCTTGAGATACAGACAATGAACTATTGTCTATTTGGGAAACCAGTCCAATAATTTTTAATAATTTATCTTTAAGTTCGTGCATTTAATGTGGCCCCAAAAATCGATTGCCGTTCATGTGGATCATATGCTCTGGTGTAGAAGCAATCCAGACCTCTGTTTCCCAGGCGATGGATGCAGAAAACTTTGCAAATGTCGCACGGTCTAGAAATGCAGTGACATAGATTTTCCCTGCAGGAGAAGATTTGCAGAATTCCGATACTTCAGTAACTCGCTTTGGAGAAAAAGGACCTACCGAAGTTACGCACTCAATGAGATATAACCAGTTTCGTGTGGGGGGGTATAAGATGATATCTGGCATGATTTCATGCGTTGTAATCGTCAACCCCAAATTATAGAGTTGTTCTGTGTCACAAAATAAATCCTTATCGCGTGTATCACCACAATAGAGGTATATACAGTCAGGAACAAAGTGTTTTACGAAATCTTCCAAAACTGCACACTGAAGTTCATTATGTTTGCCAGGAGAAAATGAAAAAATCTCATTATTTATGGATATATGATAATCCCTATTCCTACGTTTTGATTCGTAGAGTGATTTAATGTTTTCGTGATTCTCTAAAAAACTATGCAGTGCGGATTCCCAATTATCCGTTTGGTAGCATCGTATCAAATTCAACATTTCTGGCGTTAGTCTATATCGATACTCAGGACTATTTGTCGCTTTTCCGTTATCTTCAACAATGCCGGCAAGCCGGAAATGGTGTAAAGGCTGTTTTCTGATTGTTTCTCGGCTGTTTTCAGCATAAATTGTATCATATTCTTCTTTACAAAAAATCAGTATATCATGAATACGAATCCATTCATTTGACGACTCTGTAAATGGCTGTGTTGCTTTCAGATTTGCAAGTGCCAAAAAAGTCAGGCAACACATAGCATTGGTTTGTTTTGCGCCAAAGCCGATAAGAGATAAAATTTGTTCTGCGCACTCTATAGGATTCATAGATATTTCTCCATCACATGGTTGCACGCCATTTCGGTCATATTGTGCATGGCGAGCAATTCTTTTCCCATTTGCTCAATAGTGCTCAAGTCTGGGATTGGAAGCGTATTGATCTCAGTCGAATTGACTTGGGTCGAGCCATTCAGAATACGGTAATAATTATCGTATAGTGTAGAATTAAACAACACATACAATCCAAAAACCTGTTCTGTACTAAGTTCTTTCTCCCCACAAATAAAGTTAATCTTATTCTGCGTACTAATCTTTGAATATTCTTTATACTCAGACGATAAATAAACAGCAGGCTGCAATCGTCGATGTTCCTCTTTTGACGTGAATCGTTTTACAAAAAGGAGATTTGTATTCATTTGCAATAGTGAACTCTGCGTCGTTTTAATATATTCTCCTTGCTTAGAAACTGGAAAAACGACTTTACCGTTCTTAATATGTTGCGAATAAAACAGAGGTACCGTGTCGTCTGTTTTAATGTCGCTTAACAGCTCACGGTATCGAAAATCAACAGTCAATCCAGTCCGCATTTTTAAGCCGATATCCGGAAGCGTATGGTTGAAATGACTGATTTGCGACACTGTCTCTTTGTCGGTATCATTGGATAAGATAAAGACATAATTGTCTTTGCCAGTAACAACAGCGTGATAAGGAGCCTGATAGCAGTGGATATCGTGAAAGTCATGGTTACCATGTGTCGATGTGATGGTAACAGACTCAGGTTCAGTTGATGTTTTCTTGACGCGGACAATCATTGTTTCCTGCAAGACATCCTCATGATCAAATACATCATTTCGGCTGTCAAATATATGAATGTGCGTAAGCTTTCCATCGGATAAGAACTTTTTTCGGAATTTAGTAAAATAAGCGCCCGACGTCCATGATCTGGGCATAATATAAACCATTTCCGCATCATCTTTTAGATTAAACAGCCCCATTCCTGCAAACAAAAAGTAGAGGTTGGGGGCGCCATAGCACAAATCTGGCATACTCAAAGCTTCAGGCGCATCTTTGCCAATTTTCAAATAGGGCGGATTGCCGATGACAAAATCGAACTTTTCATGCTTTGCGCGAGAAAACAGCGTTTTCTCGTAATCTGCTCGTTGACTGACAATATAATTCTGTTCTCTTAGTTCGTAGGTGAGTGGGACAGCAGACTGTTTTGCTAAAAGCTCTAGGTTATCCCGCAAAAGGCCAACAATTTGCGCATCGTTTTCGTAGCAGACCAGATGAATGTTGTTGAGCGTTGCTTGATATTCCTGAAGCCGCTCCACCAAGGCAGCCGACAGAATCCCCGTGCCAGCTCCAGCGTCAAGAAGCATCGCCTGAGACAAATCAGCTGGCATACGGAACAACGAAGCCATGAAAGCGGCCGTCTCCCGGCTGGTAAAGAACTGGCCGATGGACTTACGAGCTTTCTTGGGGAGAGACGCAAGATAGGATTCAGTGCGTTCGCAGATGTGTGAGAGAATGTTTGGCATGGGGAAGATGCTCCTTATATAAATTAATCATTTACATAAAATGCAGAAACAAAACACTTTATGCATCAAATCTAGCACCAGAAAGAGATTTCATGTGAGTAATGACTTTCTCTGATATTTCCTCAGATGAAAAGTAATCAATAACATAGTTTGCACCAAGAACATTTAAATACTGCGTTGCCTCATAATAAATGGAACGTTTTTCTTTACCCCTAATGCGAAATTTGCAATCTTCTAATTGTTTCAATGCATCGAAAAGTCCAATCATTACGCTCCTGTTACCAATATAATTATAAGTAAAAATAATATATGTTTTTGTTGCATAGTCATTTAGTAAATATTTTGTAAATTCAAACGGGTCACGTCGTGATGGGTCATATGTAAGGCGCCCTATCCACCACAAGGTAGTGTCCATAAAAGTTCGCAAAAACCAGAAATCCAGTCTCGGCGAACATCACCTAACATAATTTTGGAGAGAACTTGCATCAATGTATGCCCTCCCCGTGTTTTGCCAATTGTCAGTATACTCGATAATGTAGGC
>JAFUEE010000107.1 GCA_017464085.1 Pseudomonadota bacterium | reverse complement strand
TTTGTCAATGTGTGAAAAACTGTGTTATACTGCGCCATGGTTCGGAACTCCTTGCAAAAGGTGGTTTTGCTGAATTTCCTTTTAGCAAGAAATCGGTTCCGAACCAACTATAACGCCACATTTTTGTGGGACAGCAGTGATATGAAATCAATGATTTAGTGATGATATCGGGCGTGATTGGATTCACTGAAAGATTGATCCTCACATCCCATGGCGTGAGTTCAGCATTGATCGGTTGTGCAATGCTTGAAAGAAATCCATCTTCGAGATTTGCTTCTTGGTTGAATGCATCAATGGCTTGTACTAAGCGAGTGTAGGCTTGACTTTGTGGTATCCTGCTCAGCAGGGCGTTGAGCAAATCACGAAGCGGGGAGGGACCTGAAGTTTTCATCTGTTCATCAGGTGTCGTGAGCGCGGGAATATATACAATTTTTCCACACTTTGTAGGGCTGATGGTCTTGGCATTATAAAATATTTTGTTCTGTTCATTACCGTTGACAACCGCATAGATATTGTTTTGCTTGTCCTTGGCTTTTTCTCCTTTGAAATAACGCTTCAATACAAGGCTATGAGTGTTGACGTTTTCTTTATATGTGGCGTCGAGGGCATGCCATTCATCGGCCGATAGTTCAAAGGAGAGTTCAACCCAAGATTCTTGATCATTGGCATTTGTTTTGGGAAAGTCATCCTCAGACCATTTGAGATCACCATAGAAGCACCGAAGCGCATTTAAGGTGTTGCTCTTGCCGGCATTATTGGCACCAACAAGCATGGTGAAATCGTGAACATCGATATCCGCATTGATGATCGATCTGAAGTTGTGAATTTTAATGTGTTTGAGTTCCATAAATCTCCTCAAATGAATGATAGAAACACACTGATTTACAGTCCCAAATGGCCATAAACCCATGCCATCATAAAAAAAAAAAAAAAAATCAACCTTTCTTTACGAAAAAAACGAAAATTTTTCCGCTACGCGGAAGTGTAGGATTCATGCGGGTGCGCGCGTATTTTCCGATTGCACCATGCGGCGCAATCGGAAAATAGCGTGCAGCATGAGGCCGTATCGCCGCAGGCGATAGGCCGATGTACTGGGCGTATCGGGCGGATGCCCGATAGCCCACGCCTCAAATAAAACTCGCCATTTGTTAAGAAGCGAGTTATGGTGATTATGGGGTGCGGTGAGTCGTGAGGTGGCTCGGGAAATTGCCGATTAGTGAAGGAGCGTTATGGCTGCACGAAATATACGGGTGACGACATCGGATTTTGCGAACATGCGCAACGATAAAGCGGTGTATGTGGACAAAACGCGGCTGATTTATAAGATGGTGCATGATGATCGCGCGTTCTTTCTTGCGCGTCCGAGGCGTTTTGGGAAGTCGCTGCTCATTTCTGTGCTTCAGGCGTATTTTGAGGGTAGGCGCGAGCTGTTTGATGGTTTAGCGATGGCGGAATTGGAGCAGGATTGGGTGCAGTATCCTGTGTTCAAGTTCGATATGAGTCCCATCCATTATAATACCCCGTCAGATTTGGGGGCGGTTTTGCGCACAAGTTTGAGACGCTACGAAGAGATATATGGTCGGTCTGATGAAGACGGAGATGTTCCCGGCGTGCGTTTTCAAAATTTAATCCGGCGCGCGTGCGACAAGACTGGTCAGCAGGCGGTTGTATTGATTGATGAATATGATACGCCGTTGCTTGATGTCATGCATACCGATCAGCTTGAGCCGATGCGCGACATGCTGCAGGGATTTTATAAAGTTTTAAAAGAATCGACGGCGTATTTGCGATTTGTATTTTTAACAGGTATTACGAAATTCAGCCAATTAAGTATATTCAGTGCTCTAAGTAACTTGACGGATATCACAATGAAACCGCGATATGCGTCGATTTGTGGGATTACAAAGGATGAATTGTGTACGGAACTGATGCCAGAAGTGTCGGCAATGGCAGAAGAATTGGGCATTTCGAATGATGCATTGCTCACGCAGTTGAAGCATAAATATGACGGTTATCATTTTACAAAAAATTGTCCCGATATTTATAATCCGTTTAGTCTGATGAATTGTCTTAAATATAGGGAATTAAGGAATTATTGGTATTCGACAGGGACACCGACGCTTTTGACGAAAGCCATTGGGCAGTACACGTTGCGGCCGGAGGATTTAGATAATATCACGGCCGGGGAGATGGAGCTGAATGCACCGATGGAAAGGGCGGATACGCCGATTACTGTGATGTATCAGAGTGGTTATCTGACGATTAAAAATTATGAATATGGAATTTATACCTTGGGATTTCCGAATGAGGAAGTTAGAGCGAGTTTTTTAAAAGGTTTGTTGCCTTATTATGCCAATAAAACAGCAACGGAGGGCGTGTCTTTTATTACTCAGACACTTCTGGCATTGCGCCGCCAGCAGATTGATCGCGCCATGGAACTCATGCGCAGTTTTATCAGCTCGATACCTTATAATGCCGAGCGTCAGGATGAGGCGCATTATAAAACAATATTTTATCTTATCTTTAGAATAGCTTCGGAATTTAGCGTTCGTACAGAGGAATGCACATCATCTGGTCGAATTGATGCGCTGATTGAAACAGAGGATACGATATTCCTGTTTGAATTTAAACTTGATGGCACGGCAGAACAGGCTTTGCAGCAGATTAGCGACAAGGGCTATGGGATTCCTTATGAAGCGGGCGAAAAGAAATTGATTAAGATTGGCGTGAATTTCGATAAGGAATTGCGGACGATAGAACGCTGGATAGTGGAGATGTAGTGTTTGGTGTATGTGCGCCTGGCTTTGCCACGGCGCGCGATCGTCGCTATGCCGTTGGCATAGGCGTATTCTCACAAAAAGCTCGCCATTTGCTAAGAAGCGAGTTAAGGTAATTTTGGGAATGGCGAGTCGTGAGGTGGCTCAGGGAATTGTCGATTAGTGAAGGAGCGTTATGGCTGCACGAAATATACGGGTGACGACATCGGATTTTGCGAACATGCGCAATGATAAAGCGGTGTATGTGGACAAAACGCGTCTGATTTATGAGATGGTGCATGATGATCGCGCCTTTTTCCTTGCGCGTCCGAGGCGTTTTGGAAAGTCGCTGCTCATTTCTGTGCTTCAGGCGTATTTTGAGGGCAAACGCGAGCTTTTTGATGGTTTAGCGATGGCGGAATTGGAGCAGGATTGGGTGCAGTATCCTGTACTCAAGTTCGATATGAGCGGAGTCAGGTATGCCAGGCCTGAGGACATTGCTGAACAGCTCGACAGGCAGCTTTCGGAATATGAAATCATTTATGGCAAAGAAGGGGATTATCGCTTGCCGGGCACGCGTTTTCAGTCTTTGATTCGTCGAGCGTGCGACAAGACTGGCCAACAGGCGGTTGTATTGATTGATGAATATGATACGCCGTTGCTTGATGTCATGCATACCGATCAGCTTGAGCCGATGCGCGATATGCTGCAGGGATTTTATAAAGTTTTAAAAGAATCGACGGCGTATTTGCGATTTGTATTTTTAACAGGTATTACGAAATTTAGCCAACTGAGCATATTTAGTGCTTTGAGCAACTTGACGGATATCACAATGAAACCGCAATATGCGTCGATTTGCGGGATTACAAAGGATGAATTGAGTACGGAACTGATGCCAGAAGTGTCGGCAATGGCAGAAGAATTGGGGATTTCGAATGATGCATTGCTCACGCAGTTAAAGCATAAATATGACGGTTATCATTTTACAAAAAATTGTCCAGATATTTATAATCCGTTTAGTCTGATGAATTGTCTCAAAGACAGGGAAGTAAGGAATTATTGGTATTCGACGGGGACGCCGACGCTTTTGACGAAAGCCATTGGACAGTACACATTGCGACCAGAGGATTTGGATAATATCACAGCCGGAGAGATGGAGCTGAATGCACCGATGGAAAGGGCGGATACGCCGATTACTGTGATGTATCAGAGTGGTTATCTGACGATCAAAGATTATGAATATGGAATCTATACATTAGGATTTCCGAATGAGGAAGTTAGAGCGAGTTTTTTAAAAGGTTTATTGCCTTATTATGCCAATAAAACAGCAACGGAGGGCGTGTCTTTTATTACTCAGACACTTCTGGCATTGCGCCGACAGCAGATTGATCGCGCCATGGAACTCATGCGCAGTTTTATCAGCTCGATACCTTATAATGCCGAGCGTCAGGATGAGGCGCATTATAAAACAATATTTTATCTCATCTTTAGAATAGCTTCGGAATTTAGCGTGCGCACAGAGGAATGCACATCAGCCGGTCGAATTGATGCGCTGATTGAAACAGAGGACACGATATTCCTGTTTGAATTTAAACTTGATGGCACGGCAGAACAGGCTTTGCAGCAGATTAGCGACAAGGGCTATGGGATTCCTTATGAAGCGGGCGATAAGAAATTGATTAAGATTGGCGTGAATTTCGACAAGGAGCTGCGGACAATTGAAAGATGGGTGACAAATATATAAATATTGTTTGAACGCTCTGGGGGGATTTCTGGAGACTTCGACAGCCAGTTTGGGGCTGACGCGTACACCAAGTCAAGGCAGGTTTAAATACTGTGCAGTGGGGTCTGTATGAGAATGGCGCGGCGTATTGAGCGTAAGCGAGATAGACGCGCGGGGGAGCCGTATGCCGCATGCGCGGCATAGGCGAGCGTAAAAAAACGCAAAAAAAGAGTATGATGATCAAGGAAAAGCCTGATTTTATGTCTCATTGAGGTGAAAAATATGCTAGACTTTATGATGGCATGTCTTGTCTTTGGATGAGACAGAATGAAATAATCTGATTATGTCCGAATAACAGCGCGACAGCTGGAGGGAAGATGAGAAAGAGAAGATATTTATGGTCGCTTTGCCTTTTGGGGCTCCTTGGTGGATATGGATGTGCGGAGAGCGATTCGCCGATCACTGTGCCGTCAGACCCGACTGCAAGCAAGTGCGGTAATGGCAATTTGGATGAGAACGAAGCATGCGATGATGGGAATATCATTGCGGGTGATGGTTGTGCGAGCAACTGCGCGTATGTGGAGGCTGGATATCAGTGTTTTGTGCCAGGGTTCCCGTGCACGAAGGTGCAGGAGCCGGTCATTCCGAACCCGCCAGTGACTTCGAAGTGCAAGAACGGAATCGTCGAGGAAGGGGAGCAGTGCGATGATAACAACCCGTTCCACGATGAGGGGTGTACGGCGAACTGCCGCATTGAAGAGGGCTGGGAATGCCCGCCTGCGGGGGGCAAGTGCATTCAGGTGAAGCCGCCAGTGACGGCACGCTGCGGCGACCAGAACGTGGATGAGATTCTCGGAGAGGAATGCGATTTTGACTTTGATATGCTGAATGGTCCGGTTGGTGGGGACGGTTGTTCCGCGACCTGCAAGATTGAGCCGGGGTATATCTGCCAGGCTGGTACGTGTTTCCCAGCGGGATGCGGCAATGGCGTCGTTGAGGATGGGGAGGATTGCGAGCCGATTGGCAATGGCGTAGATTATAGCACGTTGAAGGGGGATCCGCTGGAGTGCGGGTCGAATTGCCATTATGCGCCGTATTGCGGTGATGGCATCACGCAGGAAGCAGCCGGAGAAGCGTGCGACAATGGCGCGCAGAACCAGACTAGCCGCATGAATGCTTATGGCAAGGATGCGTGCATGACAGACTGCACGCGCGGCGATTACTGCGGCGACAAGGTGTTCACGCGCTCTGCGTATATCAAAGGCGTGATGACTGTTGTCGAGGAATGCGAGCCCGTGCTGCTGGATGCGAACGGCAGGGATATTATTAATGAAGGGTGCTCGAATGACTGCCGAAAGATGGATGGTTATCACTGTGATGCGCGCAACGGCATTTGCGAAAAGGATTCGGATGATCCGATTGTCGAGCCGCCCAAGCCTTATGTCGCGGAATGCAATAACGGCATTTTGGATGTGACCGAGGAATGCGATGATACGAGCAATCCGGGATGCAGCAACAAATGCAAGACTGTGGATGGTTATAAATGCCAGAACAGTCCGAGAAAGTGCACGAAGGACTGCGTGAACACGGAATGTGCGAAAATCAAGTACGGCGATGGCAAGATCGACGAGGATGGCTATGAGCAGTGCGACGACGGC
This sequence comes from Pseudomonadota bacterium, assembly GCA_017464085.1. Taxonomy (GTDB): domain Bacteria; phylum Myxococcota_A; class Bradymonadia; order UBA4248; family UBA4248; genus UBA4248. The sequence goes on along the minus strand of JAFUEE010000107.1, from coordinate 16,877 downwards.
AATACGAAAAACGGCGATGGCTGTTCGTCGAAGGGCGTCATTGAAGCCGGTTATGTTTGTCCGACGCCTGGTGAACCGTGCGTTGCAGCGGCTTGTGGCGATGGTATCCGCGCGTATGGCGAAGAGTGCGATGACGGGAATTCAAAGGATGGCGATGGCTGTTCGTCTCGATGCCGCATCGAGTTCAGCGCGACGTGCTCGAAAAATAGCTTGGGTGGGAAATCCACCTGTAAGGCAAATAAATGCGGTGATGGCTCGATTACCGGGCAGGAGCAGTGCGACAATGGCGCGCAGAATGGCAAAGATGGCAAATGCACGGCGGATTGCAAGCTGGTGAGTCGCAATCTCGGGTCTTGCGGCAATGGCACGGTAGATTATAAAAAAGGCGAAGAATGCGATGATGGCAACAAAAAAGGCGGCGATGGCTGCAGCCCGACTTGCCAGATCGAACGCGCGTTCGAATGCTATAATGATGGCAAATCAGATGTGTGCCGTCCGATCTGCGGCGATGGTATCACGATGTGGATGCTCAATGCAGATGTCAAAGAAGAGTGTGATGATGGCAACATGATTTCTGGAGATGGCTGCTCTGCAAACTGCACGATTGAAAAAGGTTATGAGTGCACGAAGTTTGAGAACAACCCGTATCCTGAAACGATCAATTTGCCGGTGACGTATCGCGATTTTAGAGGCCGTGATACGTCAGGATCCGCGAGTGCCAGTGGGTATCAGAGTTCAACATGGATTAATAAATTGAAGAATGCTGATGCAACGTGTGCCAGCCGGACAATTAATAAAGATACTGATGGTATGCCAAGTTGGCTTTTCAGCCAGAGTAATTATTCGGCAGGTGAAAAATACTTGGTTGCAGGCAAGGGGCATCCGGATTTCCAGGGTTTTGGTCGCAATCTCTGTCTGGGCATGGTCAAGGATGAGCTGGATTATCAGGGTAAGCCAGTCTTTTCTGGGGATTTGAATGCAAGTTGTTGTGGCAATTTGAGTTCATCTGAGTGCGCAGCCAAGGCTGCTGCCTGGAACACAGGTAATGGCACGATGAAAGTTCGTATCGATAAAGATCATGTGAAAGATCATGTCCTCTGCGGACCTTCATTTGATACATGGTATCGCACAGATACTGACATCAATTCAGAAATATCTTATAATCTTTTGCTGACCAGAGAAGACCTGAGTTCAGGTCGTTATGTGTTTGATTCGGATAATCCGCCTGCGAATGCAAAAGGTGCTGGCGGGAGGCCTTTTGTGAAAGGTTATTTCTCTCCGTTGGATAATATCGGCTATGATGATGTTCGCAGCGTTAAAGTCAATGGTTCGAATTATTCATTAGCAGGTAACTTTACAACGGAAGTTCATACATATTTCCAGTATAAGCCGAAGAAATCTGGTGATACGTCCACATTGAATTTTACAGGAGATGATGACGTCTGGGTATTTATCAATAACAAGCTGTTCGTTGATCTCGGCGGCATGCATTCTAAAATCGTAGGAGAGAACTCGCTGAAGGCTCAGAATTGTAGCAACGGACAGCTCTGTGATCCCAATTATGAAGTTTATGAAGGCGGTGTGTATGATATGCACGTGTTCCAGGCGGAGCGCGAGTATACAGGTTCGAACTTCAAGCTGACGCTGACAGGGTTTATCAACAGCGGCGCGTCGTATTGCGCTTCGAACTGCGGTGATAAAGAAGTCGCTGCATCAGAAGAATGCGATGAGGGCGCTGGCGAAAAGGCGAACTTCAAAGGCTGCTCGAATACTTGCCGCCGTCAGGCTTATTGCGGCAATGGTGTGATCGAGGAAGGCGAACAGTGTGATAACGGCTTTGCATGCCAGTCGCACGCGTCTTGGTGTCAAGAACTCGGCACATCTTATAATTCTTCGATGGCTTGCGATAATAATTGCAAGCTGACAAAGAGCACTTGCGGCAATAATAAGAAAGAGGGCTCGGAAGAGTGCGATGGCACGGATACGCCTGCCGGCAAGGTATGTCTGAGCACATGCCGCATTGCCAAGTGCGGCGATGGCATTGTGACGCCGACTGCTGGTGAAGAATGCGATAAGGGCGCGAACAACGGCAAGGGCGGTTGCACGACTGCTTGCAAGAAGCCGGTTTGCGGCGATGGTGAAGTGGATTACTACAGTGGAGAGGTTTGCGACGATGGCCCCAATGGCAATGACGGTCGCTATGGTCACTGCGGTCTGAACTGCACCTATATGGGACCGAGCTGCGGTGATGGCGTTGTCCAGACTGCAGAAGGTGAGGTTTGTGATGATGGCAAGAATGACGGCAGCTATAATGGCTGTATGCCTGGATGCAAGAAGCGCGGACCTTACTGCGGCGATGGCGTTACTGATAAGACGCATGGTGAGGAATGCGATGGCGGCACTGGCTGTACATCCTCTTGCGCTGTGATCGTGAACTGATCGCGTTCATAAGCCTGTATAAAAAAAGCGGAGCAATGCTCCGCTTTTTTTATAGAATGTTATTATGCTTTTATCGATTGTAAACTAGCACCAGGGGGAAGCCCTTCAGGGCGATGATGATTTGGCACAACATGCATACGCTGGTCGGACAGAGCCTAATTTATTATGCTTTGTGTTCAAATCACGATATTATGTGTATGCGCTTTGCGCTCAACAAGTTTGGTTCATTATATACTTAGAAAATTGCCAAAAAAAAGCCCTCACGCAGAGCGAGAGGGCTGTGATTGAGAGAATGGAAGAGAATGGATATTAAATATCGAGGTTTCTGACTTTTTCAGAATTCTCGATGATGAATTGTTTTCGAGGTTCGACGACATCGCCCATGAGGAGTGAGCAGGCGGCATCGGCTTCTTGGGCATCTGTAATTTTGACCTGTTTGAGTGTTCGCCTGGCGGGATCCATGGTGGTTTCCCAGAGCTGGTCTTTGTTCATTTCGCCGAGACCTTTATAACGCTGGATTTTGTGTCCGGAGCGGCCGTTATCCATCGCGATTTTGAGGAGTTCCTCAGGATCTGAGAGATTTTTGGGCATCTGGCTGCCAGCGTAATAGACAAAGTTTGCGCCCAGCGTGTCGATGACGAAGTGATATTTTCTGTAGAGCTTTTGGAAATTCGATCTATGCAGAAATTCGAGATTGAGATCTGTTTTTTTGAGCGCGCTGCATTGACGTGAAATCCAATGCGCGGAGAACGACTTGCTGTTGTCCGCTTTGTCAATTCTTGGAAGTGTGAAGATCGTGTCGAGGTAGGTGTCATTGAGGTACTTGCAGAGAGCGCTCATCTTTTCGGTGAGTTTTTCTTCTGTTTCAAAGTCGGAATCCTCGAGCTGAACGTGTTTGATGATGGCATCGATGATGCGTGTATCCGCATCGCCTGAGACGATGGGGAGATATTGATCGTAGAACAGTATGGCATGGAAGATATCGGATAGCTTCTGATCTCGAATTTCTTCGTTGCTTTCGGTGACGACGTGACCGCTCGTGACCGAGCAATCGAGGAAATAGTCATCGTAAGCCTGTTCGTCCTTGAGGTACTGGACTTTTCCATTTTTTTCGACTTTGAAGAGCGGCGGCTGTGCAATATAGATATGTCCGCCTTCGACGAGCCTTGGCATTTGTCTGAAGAAGAAAGCGAGCAGGAGCGTTCGGATATGCGAGCCGTCGACATCGGCGTCCGTCATGATGATAATTTTGTGATAGCGGAGCTTTTCGAGTTTGAAATCATCGCCGATGCCGGTGCCGAGGGACTGAAAGATGATATTGACAGATTGTGACGCGAGAATCGTGTCGAGTCTGGATTTTTCGACATTAAGGATTTTTCCTCTGAGAGGAAGGATGGCCTGAAAGTCGCCGTCACGTCCGCTCACGGCAGTGCCGCCTGCGGAATCGCCCTCGACGAGGTAGAGTTCGCATTTGGAAGCATCTTTGCTGTTGCAGTCGGAGAGCTTGTCAGGGAGGGAGAAGCTGTCGAGGGCGCTTTTTCTACGGATCTGATCGCGTGCTTTTCTTGCGGCTTCGCGGGCCTGTGCGGCTTCGATTGTTTTTTCGATAATATTTTTGGCTTCAGCCGGGGATTCCAGGAGCCATTCGCTGATGCCCTGGTTGACAGCCTGACTGATATGCGGCGTGATGCTGTCGTTGAGCAGCTTGTCCTTGGTCTGGTTTGAGAATGTCGGATTTGGGAGCTTGACGCTGACGATGGCATTGAGCCCTTCGCGGATATCTTCGCCAGAGAGCGTGATTGCCGCACCTTTTGAGGTTTTGAGGAGATTTTCCTGTGTGGCGTATGTGTTGATGACGCGCGTGAGCGCGCTTTTGAAGGCGCTTTCGTGTGTGCCGCCGTCACGGTTCCGGATGTTGTTCGCAAAACAGTATATGGTCTCTTGGTATGCTTTAGACCATTGGAGCGCGATTTCAACGGTAATGCCTTCTTCCTCAATCTTTCTGAGGATGTAGATAGGCTTTGAATGAATAGGTTCTTTGCCGAGCGCGAGATATTCGACGAAACTGCTGAGGCCGCCTTCGAACTGAAAGACCTGGGATTTATCTGTACGTTCGTCATTGAGGACGATGCGGACGCCTGAGTTGAGGTATGAGAGTTCGCGGAGTCTTGCGGAAAGCGCATCAAAGTCGTATTCGGAGACGGTGAAGATCGAATCATCCGCGAGCCAGGTGACGGCAGTGCCTGTTTCTTCAGTCGGGCCTTCGTCCCTGAGGGGGAAGAGTGGGACGCCGCGTTCATATTCCTGGTGATGATGATGTCCCTCGCGATAGATGTCGAGGACGAGTTTTTTGCTCAGCGCGTTGACACATGAGACGCCGACGCCGTGGAGCCCGCCAGACACTTTGTAAGAGTTGTTGTCGAATTTGCCGCCGGCATGGAGTACGGTCATGATGACTTCAGCGGCCGATTTGCCTTCTTTTTTATGGATTTCAGTCGGAATGCCGCGACCGTTGTCGCGCACCGTGACACTATTGTCTTCGTGAATCGTGACGATGATCTCGTTGCAGTAGCCTGCCAGGGCTTCATCGATTGAATTGTCGACGACTTCATAGACGAGCTGGTGGAGCCCGGAGAGATCATTGACATTGCCGATATACATGCCCGGCCGTTTTCTGACGGCTTCGAGGCCTTCAAGGACCTGGATAGAATCGGCTGTGTACTCTTTTGATCCGTCTTCCTGATTCAGATCGTGCGACAAGTGGAGTTCATCACTCATTGTGGATACCTGACCTTAGTAACAAAGAAATGGCGCATGAGATGCGCCTTAATCAACACAAATTTGGTCGTCCAGGTGGGCGTGTTGACACCCACCTGAAACGCACATCATCCTACCACAAAACGGGGATTTCAGGGGCAAAATTCGGACATAAAAAAGCGAAAAAAGCCCTTAAAAATCAAAGAGATTATTCATTCAGGCATGCGTTGTAGTCGGCATTGAGGCGATAGGCGCAAGCCCCTTGGACGCAGCCGCATTTTCGCGGGAATTTCTGCTGGCACGTGATGTCACGTTCGACCCTTGCGGTGGCCTGCTGGTCGATGCGGAAAGCGCCCTTGAGATTTGAGAGAGATTTGAGCGTTTCCACAGCCTGGACGGTGATTTCATTCTTTGCGCCGTCACGGATGACGAGCTCAAACACGCCGTCTTCAATCGGCTGTCCGGGCAGTGCGCTTGCGATGATCTGATTGCCGATCATCAGGACAATCAGATCATCGCCCGATGTCCATGATTTGAATGTCTCTGCTGGCAGACCAGTAATCTTTGCACTGATGATGATATCGCCGTTGTCTGTACGTGTTTCCAGGTCTTTCCAGAAATGCAGGGAGATGCGCTGACGCTTGTCGACAGGCCATATCCGCAGGAAGGAAATTTTGCCGAAGATGACATCGTAAGCCCAGAGGCGTTCGATATCGTCGTCATCTGTGACCTTGACGTTGAGCGAGCTTGCGATTTTCGTCCATGTATTTCTGACATCGTCTTTGGAGAGGAGATCGCCGGAGCGGATTTGTTTTTCGAGCAGGTTGCCGACACCTTTCATGCTGCGCAGGGCGATATCGGGATCGCTCGGGGAGAGCGCGTCGAACAAGGCTTGCGTATGTTTGGCGTGCTTGGGATGGAGCTTTGCAAAGCCGGACTGTGCGAGATTGGTGATCAGGGTCTCGACGCGCGCGCGCTGTGTCTGATCGGCCTGAAAGGAGAGCGTCCATAGACCGGCGGCATAACCGCCGATGCGGAGCGTGTCGGCCTCCTGGACGGTGAGCTGTTCCGCGATGATCGATTTGAGCACGGGGATATCTGCAGAATCAGCGGCAGCAAGGACGATGCGCTGATCGCAGTAATCGGGTTCGGGCATGGCTCGGCAGAGGGTCTGATGACAGCCAGTGATCACGCAGTCTTCATCTTTGGAGCACTGGTTTGCCAGTACAGTTTTTGTCTTTTCGACCTTTGCCTGGAACTTGGCTTCTTTTTCGTCGTCGCTGCCGCAACCGAAGAAAATGAGCGCGGAAAGCAGGATTATGGCATGAAAAAGAAGTCTGTGCATGGTGTTTGTAAGTCTTGCTGCCGTCAGTGTCGCTGAAAAAAGCCGCGCCCAGTCGGTGCAGGGCGCGTTATGGCAGAGTATTAAATCCTTTCTTGCGCATTTGCAAGGTCTTGACTGGAGAGCCCGACGGAGTCCTGAATGACGAGTTCCTTGACTGCCCCGGTTTGTTTTTCGATGCCCTGGACGCTGACGACGCCGTCGGCATTGATGCTGAACTGTACTTCGATGCGCGGTTTGCCGGCGGGCATCGGCGGTATGTCAGTGAGGACGAATGTGCCGAGTTTTGCGCATTCGCTCGCTTTTGGTGAATCCCCCTGGACGATGGTGATGCGGACAAAGCTCTGATTTGTCTCTGTTGTGGTGAATACTTTTGAAGCCCTTGTGGGGATTGAGGTATTTCGTTCGATGATTGTGGAGACGCGGTCGCCGGAGATCTCGATGCCGAGGTTGAGCGGAGTGACATCGAGCAGGATGACTTCCTGAATGTCGCCGCCGAGAATGCCGGACTGAATGGCGGCGCCGAGCGCGACAGCTTCATCGGGATTGACACCGTGGCTGACTTTGTTTGTTCCGAAGATCTGTTCCACGCGCGCGCGGACAGCGGGCATTCTTGTCATGCCGCCGACAAGGAGTACGTCTTCGAGATCGTCAGGCGTGAGCCCGGCTTCTTCAAGGGCGTCGTGGCAAGGCTTGTCGAGTTTTTCGATCAGCGGTTCGACGAGCGTTTCGAGCTCTTCGCGGGTGACTGTTGCCGAAAGGTGGAGCGGGCCAGCCGGTCCGATGGCGAGGAACGGGAGGTTGACCTGAGTCTCGCTGAGCGAGGAAAGCTCGCATTTGATCTGTTCAGCGGCTTCGCGCACGCGCTGTACAGCCATTTTGTCGCCAGAAATATCGACGCCGTTTTCTTCTTTGAATTTGTCGGCGAGGAAAGTGTAGATGGCCGTGTCGAAGTCGTTGCCGCCGAGATGGTTGTTTCCCGAGGTCGCGAGTACTTTGAACGTGCCTTCGCTGCACTGGAGTATCGAGACATCGAATGTGCCGCCGCCCAAGTCAAAGACAGCGATATATCCTGTGGTCTTTTTCTTCACGCCGAACGCGAGCGCAGCGAGCGTGGGTTCGTTCATGATTCTGAGGACATCGAGTCCAGCGAGCTTGCATGCATCGCGCGTCGCCTGGCGCTGTGCATCGTTAAAATATGCGGGGACCGCGACGACGCACTGTTTGATCTCTTCAGAGCAGTATGATTCAGCGCATTCGCGAAGCTTCCGGACGATGATCGCGCTGATTTCCTGAGGGCTGTAAGTCTCGGAGTCTATCTTGACCCATGCATCGCCATTTGTGCTCGGCACGATGCGATACGGAAGCGATTCTTCCAGTTCTTTGATATCGTCATCGCTCGCGCGCCGGCCGATCAGTCGCTTGATGCCGAAAATGGTGCGTTCCGGGTTGACAGCGGCCTGACGCTTGGCATGAATGCCCACATGGCGCTCGCCTTTTGTCGTGAACGCCACCATCGATGGCGTTGTCCGGATGCCTTCGGCATTTACAATAACTGTCGGTTCCTCTCCTTCGATCACAGCGATACAGGAATTTGTCGTTCCCAGATCGATACCTAAAATTTTCCCCATACTATAATCCCTTGAAAAGTCTGACGGATGCAACGATCCTGAATTGCCAAAATTTTATTTCTGTGTACCCCAAAAAACGTTTCATGTAAACCGAAAAGTTTGGGTACAGTTTGAAGTTTTATTTTTTTATCAAATAGTCAAGCTTATGCCTGTCGGCATTACGCTTTTTTTGCGGGCTCATGCCTGCCGGCATTACGCCCTTTTGTGCCGTCCTAGCTTCGCTACGTCCGGCAGTGGATGCGTGGCGGAAAATGCGCGCGAGCGTATGGTGTGAACCATAGCGAGCGCCGGCTGCGCGTATGCAATAGCGCAGCGCTCAGAATGTATCCCCGGGTGTGTTGTCTTTAAAGTTTTTGAGGAGCCTCGCATCAAGAAGATGAGAGGGCACGACATTGTGAAGCGCGCGCATGAGGCTTCCTTTTGCGTTTGGATTTTTGCGTTCCAATTCTTTGAGAAGCTGTTTCGTCTCAAAGCGTTCTCCAGATCTGCCGCGCGTGCAGAATGTCTGTTCCGAGACCGGTATTGTCAGATATTTTTGCGCTTCAATGAGGAGGTCTTCAGGAATGTAGAGCATGGGACGGATGACGACGTTCACGGCATTGTCTGCGAGCAGTTTGGCAGGCATGGATTTGAGCTGTCCGTTGAACATGGCGTTCATGAGGAATGTCTCGATGGCGTCATCTCTGTGATGTCCGAGTGCGATCTTATTGTATCGATTTGTCGTGGCCTGGGTATAAATGATGCCGCGTCTGAGACGCGAACAGAGCCCGCATGGCGAATCACCTGGGGAAATTTTCTCGGAGAGAATGCTGGCAGTGTCGAGGTCTTCATGCCAGACGTGTAATCCCTCGTTCTGGAGCGCAAGGAGCGCCTGCTGAGCCGGAAAATCCGGGGCGGACTGGTTGAGGTGGAACACGCCGATATCAAACTTGAAGGGCACGATGCGGCGGACAGATTCGAGGAGATGAATGAGTAGGAGCGAATCTTTGCCGCCTGAGAATGCGACCATGATACGGTCGTCCGGCTCGATGAGCTGCCAGGCGATGGAGCATTGCGAGACAAGGCGTGTCAATTTTTTCTGAAGCGGAATAGGGAGTTCAGCAATCATAAGCAGGAACTGAGAATAAAGAATTTATATATAAAAAAGAGGTTCATTCGAACCTCTTTAGATATTATTTTTTATTAATTTTAGGTTTGAGGAGAACGTTTCCATCTTTGACATGAACTTGGAAAGAAACGCTTTCGCAGTGGTAAGTCGCCTTGATTTTTTCTGCATTTCTCTGAAGTCTTCTGAGGAAGCAGTCGAAATCCATGGGTGTATTGATATTATTTTCTTTTCTCAGCCGCATATATTCTTCGTAAAGCGGTTTTGCTTCGCTGACATCGACATGTTCTTTGAGCTTGGAAGCTTCTTCCGGAGAAGTGTTGGCATCGGCTTTGTCATTGGCTTCATCGCTGAAGTCCATAATGAGGTTGTTCCAGTCTTCGTTTTCTTCATTGTCCGAGGTGAGCGGCTTGATGACGTACTGTCCGAGAGAATCGGGATCGACATCGGTGAGGAGCGCGAGCGCTTTGGTATCGATGGGCTCGCCGCTGTTGATGGCATCGCCGAAGGCGACCTTGATGCGGCGCAACCTTCCGAGTATGGCGCCGACGAGCAGGACAGCGAGGATGATGCCGATGAGGAAAGTGACGACAGCGGCGATGATGACTTTTTTCTGGAAATCAGCTTTGGATTGAGTGGCCTTGCTGAGGTCAGAGACGAAATAGATGTCAGTTTCCTCAGAGACAGATCTGTCGTGAGCGGCTTCTGCGTTCCAGAGCCATCGGAGCCTTGATACGGCGAGATCGCGGGAGTCATCGAGATGCCCGGTATGGACTTTGTTTGGGGAAATCTGGTCGAAAGGGACTGCGACGAGGCTCATGTCATTGACATTTGAGCTTGCGCGCAGCCGGATGGATTCGAGCTTATTTTTGAGATCGCTGTCATCCGTTACGATGATCGGCGCGTCTTCGACCGTGCGAGGCGAGGTGCCGAGCTTTGGACTTGCGTAGACGACGACCGGTGTGATGCTGTCTGGGAGCGTGCTGTCAAACGCGAGGTTGAGTTCTTTCGAGAGTTCGAGTCCGATGACAGTGGAACCGACGAGCGTGTTGTCACTGATTACGGGGGAAACGACAGCGAGATATCGTTTTCCTTCCCAGATGAAGTGTGTGAAATGCTGTTTTTGGTCTTGAGCGATTTGCGCGAGCACCTTGAGCGATTCGTCGTAACGCTGTCCTGTTCTCTGAAGCTCTTTGCTCTTGAGTCCTTGTGCGATGAGGAGCGCGGAAGTGTTTCCGTCTTTCATGGGGACTGCGGCAAAAGCGAGGATCAGGTCCGGGGAGCGTCCCCACCATGAGATTACGGGATACTGCGCGGCGATGTCGCCATTTTCGGCTTTGAGAAGCTCGGCGGCAGAGGACTTGTGCTGTTTGATTTTTGAGTCACATTCCTGTTTCCAGTCGATCAGGCGGTCGAATACCAGTTTGTTCCACTTGTTATTGTTGTTCCTGAGGTCATCAGGTGTTGTGGTGAGTAATTTTTCGCGCAGTGAATCGAGTTCCCGGACCAGGATCGGGTCGGTGGAGAGGGAATTTGCCTGAGCGATCAGGCTTTCCTCGGCGCGGATCATTTTTTCTTTGAGAACATCCTGTACGCGGCCGTGCTCTGTCTCGATGGCGTTCGGCGTGAGGACGTTCATATCCTGTGAAAGTACAACAACTGCACCAGTCAAAGCCGCGATGAGAAGGGCAATGAGTGCAACTGCTTTTAATCTGTACATGATGGGAATCTCCAGAATAGGCGGCGCCCGTCGCCGCGAAAAAGAGTTCTTATGACACAGATGTCATAAAAGCGCAATCTGAAGCGGCATAAATCCGTCGTTGAATTTGGAAAAGCCCGTCGGTGCTTGAGGCGTGGCGGCTTACTTGTCGTTCCGGCATGAGGTGAGGCGCGCGAGCAGTGCTGAGACATGCTCGGGGATCTGCGCGACAGGCTTGAGGAATTTTGCGTGCTTTCTGCCTGTTTGTTCGTATGAGACTTCGAACACGCCGAGATCTTGAAGCTTTTGAAGCGCGTGACTGAAGACGACTTTGGAGCGTGCTTCGGGAAGCATCTCGTGCGCGCTGACAGCAGTTTTGGCTTCAGAGAGCAGCTGTTCGGTGATTTTGCTCTCTTCCAGAGGCTCGTGAAGTTCGGCGATCTGTGCGAAGACAAAGCGATAGGACTGGCTGTGCGGGGCGATGCATCTGGAAAGCTTCTCCAGGGATGGTGCTGCATCCTCCCGGGCTGCAAACATATCGCTCTCGTTTGTTTCGAGCCAGCCTCGCTGGACGAACATATCTGAAGTGATCTTAAAGCGCTGTTCAGTCTGATAGGGAGAGAATTCGATCGAGAAGAGCTCTGCAATCATGCTGAAACGTTCAGATAGCGTTTCGCGGGCGATCGCTGTGCTGTCAAGTGATAGGATGGCGCATGCGAGATAAATGTCGTCGATCAGCGCGAAGAGCAGGATATTTTTGTAAAATGCGATCTGGAGGCGACCGGATTCGGCAACATCGAGACGGTCATCTTTGTGCCGGCGTATCGTGCCGTTGTTTTCAAAGAGCTTGATCGTTTCGGCGAGCGGACGCCTGAGAGGCGTCAGCAGTGTGTCGATCTCATGCTTTTGAAGCGCTGCTTCCGTGATTGCAGGCATTTCTTCCGAAAATTCGGGTTTGTGCAGGGAGGCGCGGCTTGCCGCAAGCGCTGTCTGCAGGACTGGAGAAATGAGTGCGTGGCGCTGGATGAGGAGAGACAGGATAAAAGCTGCATTTTCAAGGACGGCGTCAAAAGATGGACATTCCTGGTCAGCATTCAGTATCGCGCAGCTCAGAAGCGAGCTTGTCGTGATCGTTGATGCGCGGTTGATCCGGCTCATCAGCTCTATGGCCATTTCGTCGATATACTTAGTCATATCGGCTTCGGAGATGCCTGCGTTTTCGGATGCAGGCTCGAGGTGCAGTGCTTTGTTGAAATCGATCGGCTGCGCGAATGAGACGTATATCTGACCATATTTGCTGATCAGAAGCTTTGTCGTCTTGATGAGATTTGTGATGTTCTCACGTTGTTTGATGGCGCCGTCCTGTTCATTTTTATATGCCATATCCTCGATGACTTTTTCGTAGGTGATGGCGCATGGGATGATCAGGACGGGGAGTTTCGGGTCAGCTTCGATTGCCTGAGCGATCATCCTGAGGATACCGAATTTAGGCTGAAGGACCTGTCCGGTTCTCGAGCGACCGCCTTCGATGAAGAATTCGACGGGATAGCCTTCGTGGAGGATTTTGTCGATGTAGTGCTTGACGCATGCCGCATAGAGCTGCTGTCCTCTGAACGAGCGCTTGATGAAAAAAGCGCCGCCTCTTCTGAGTATGCTGCCAACCGGGAAAAAATTGAGGTTTTCGCCTGCTGCGATATGCGGCGGAAGAACGCCATTCTGGAACAGCAGGATGCTGAGCACGAGGTAGTCGATGTGACTTTTGTGGCTTGGAATAAAGACAAGCCTGTGTGTTTTGGAGAGCTCGCGGATTTCGTTGAGCTTTTCGGAGTCTATGTAGAGGCCGTTATAGATCGTGCTCCACATCGGTGTGAAGAAGGCGCAGAAGAGCTTGCAGACGAGCAGCGAGAATTTTGAAGCCGTTTTGTCGAGGATTTTGCGAGCCTCATGGACGAGTTCGTCCTGAGATTGCCCTGTCGTCTGTGAGATGGCCTGAAGCTCCTGCTGGAAAGGTTCGCTGGAGACGATTTCTCGAAGCAGCTGCTGGTGCGGCTTGACTTTCGGTCCGTTGACCTGTGTGTGCATGAGGTCGATATCGTCGTTGAGGAAACGCTTGACTTCAGCGCCATTGTTGAATTTGGCGAGATCGATTGACTGCGGGTGGATGAGGCAGAGCGGTTTGCCGATTTGAAAGAACAGCTGAGGTATTCCTAGAAGGAGTGTAAGAAAACGCCGTATGGAGCTCGGGCGCGTCGGCGTGCCATAAATCTCGTTGAAAAGTGTATGTTTATAGCTCTCCGCTCGCCTTTCCCAGATGATGCCGACCGGCACGAAATGGATCTTGAGGTCCGGATGAGCCGCAGAAATCTGGCGCATGGCCTCAAAGATTTCCTCGGTTCTGATCGTATTCTGGCGTTCGTGAATGCCGTACTGATTGAGGAATAGGAGGATAGTACGCCGTTCGAGGACGCATTGTGCGATATCCGCGACAGACGGCATTTTTTTATGTTTGGAGAACAGGCCGAGGATACATCTTGCAAGCGTGGCGTATCTGAGCTTGCTCTTTCCATTGCTCGTGAACGCGAGCGGCATGCCTGTTTTGAGGCAGAGGTCATTGAGGAATAGGAAGTCGTGCTTGTTCTCGGAAGCGAGCAGATAGACGACCGCCTCATTCCTGGGGATCGCGAGCACTTCCTGAACCTGAGAGGGTTCGTGGACGACACGGTCATAGACCCATGCAAAGAAGATATTCACGAGCAGGGAAAACTTTTTGAGCATTCCGAAGCGCGTGGGCTTTTGTGTGTCTATTTCGACAGGTTCAGGATGCTTGAGGGCTGTTTGAGCGTTGTTTGCGGTCATGCGTTTTCGTCGTAGGCATTTCCTGCAGACTCGATGGCGTCCACAATCTGAACGTACCCCGTGCATCTGCAGAGGTTGTTCGAGATGGCCTTTCGGATCTCATCCCTTGACGGGTGGTGGTTTTGCAAGAGCAGAGCATGTCCTGACATGATCATGCCAGGGATGCAGTAACCGCACTGTACTGCGCCACAGTCCACGAAAGCCTGCTGCAGTGGATGAAGCGCGCCGTCTTTGCCTTTGAGTCCTTCAATCGTGGTGACTTCTTTTCCGTCGGCGTGCTTGAGAAGCCTCCGGCAAGCGCGCATGGGTTTTCCGTCGATGAGGACGACGCAGGCGCCACAGATGCCGACATGGCAGCCGTTTTTGGTGCCGGTCAGGTTGAGGTCTTCGCGCAGCCAGTTGAGGAGCTCGTCATCCTGTCTGCTGTCATCGACGATGTGCTTTGTTCCGTTTACTGTAATTTCCATATCTATATCCTGAATGATTCTGGAGAATTTATGCTGGCGTGGCCCGGGCAGATTGCCCGGTGGCAAAACGAACTATTTTTCGGGTGGGATGATCATGGGCAGGCTCTGGTAGCGTTTGCCCGTGGCATGCGCGATGGCGTTGGCGACCGCCGGAGCCATGAGTTCAAGAGCCGGTTCGCCGATGCCTTTCGCGCCCGATTTGGACATGGGATCGTAATTTTCGACGAGCGTGACGATGAAATCGGGAAGTTCGTTTGCCTTGGGGATTTTGTATTTGCCGAGATTGAGATTTGAAATGCGGCCATCCTTGATGCCGAGGTCTTCCATGGTGCCATAGCCGAAGCCCTGGGCCATGCCGCCGTTGATCTGTCCGATGACGAAAGGCGGGTTGACAGCCTTTCCGACATCATGCGTGGCAGCGGCGTTGATGAGCCTGATTTTTCCGGTCTTGGGATTGATGGCGATTTCTGCGGCCTGACAGCCATAGACCCATGTAAAGTAAGCTTTCCCGTGCCCGGTTTCTTCATCCCACGAGCAGTCGATGCCGTCCCGGACGCGGAACGTGTCCTGTGCGAATGGATGTTCGCGGAGGAAGAACATCTTGAGCACAGCCTGATCCCATGTGAGTGATTTTCCGTTGGGTGCAGTGAGGCAATCGTTTGCGAAAACGACATCTTCCGGGGGGCAGTCGAGTTCCGGGGCCAGGCATCTGGACATCTGTTCTTTGAGTTTTGTCGCAGCGAGTACGACAGCGCTTGTGCCCATGATCGTGCCGCGTGAGGCGACTGTTGTGCCTGAGTCGGGGATCGTAGAGGTCGAGGACCTGTGGTATCGGATGCGTTCCCGCTTGACGCCGAGGTATTCTGCGGCGGTGAGTATCATGGCGCTCTCTGAGCCTTGTCCATTTTCGTGGATGCCCGTCTCGATGATGATAGAGCCGTCGAACTGGGCATTGATGATTGCGGCGCAGAAGTCAGGGCCTTCGGCACCGAGGCTCATGCCGCGGTAGCTCATGGCGATTCCGACGCCGTAGTATTCGCCGTTATCGTTGAGTTTTCCGTACGTGTTGTGTTTGCGTTTTTCGTAATAGCCGATTTTTTCGAGGGTTGTGTCGAGGACTTGTTCCAGACTGACTTTGTGGTTGTCGAGTTTCTGGAGCGTGACGGTTGTGGAGCCCTGTTTGACGCAGTTGAGGCGTCTGAATTCGATTTCGTCCATGCCGAGTGCTTCTGCGGCTTTTTCCACCATCTGTTCGACGACATAGTTGATCTGCGGCGATCCGAAGCCACGGAAAGCGCCTGTGAAGACGTTGTTTGTGTGAACGCCATAGATGTCGCAGTGGACATTGGGTACGACATAGGGGCCGCAGCACTGTGCGGTAGATCGGAACGTGACCCATGGTGTGACGGAGCAGTATGCGCCGCCGTCCGCATAGACGGTCACATCGCAAGCCTGGATTTTGCCGTCTTTAGTGAGCCCCATTTTGTAATAGACTTTGTACGGATGGCGTTTGTAGCTTTCTTTCATCGACCATTCGCGTGCGTATGTGAGCTTGCATGGGCGGTCAGTGAGCCTTGCGCAGAGGGCGGCTCTGGCTGCGACGATGGCGGCAGTGTCATCTTTTCCGCCGAAACCGCCGCCGACAGGGATTGTCAGGACATCGATGTTCGAGAGCGGTTCGCCGAGCACGCATGCGCTGAACCTGCGCGCGACGAACGGGTGCTGCATGGAGCCATAGATGCGTATGACGCCATCATCGCCGGGATCCGCGACGCTCGATTCGGGCTCGATATAAGCATGTTCCTGATGCTGTGTCTGGAAAACTTCATTGAGAATGATGTCGCAGTGTTTGAATGCTTCTTCGGCGTCGCCAGTGCGGACTTTGTGGTGATTGATGATGTTCGTGCCCTTTTCGGGATGGATGAGGAAAGCGCCATCTTTGGCGGCTTCTTCGGGATCGAAGATCGCCGGGAGCGGGGAGAGGTCAGCCTTGACGAGCTTTGCGGCTTCGAGTGCCTGTGCCCTTGATTCGGCCACGACGAGCGCGATGACATCGCCTTCCATGCGGATACGGTCATCCGCGAGTATGCGGTAATCCTTTTGGATCTGGCCATAGACCGGGTTTCCCGGGACGTCTTTGGCGGTGACGATTCGGACGACACCAGGCATTCTTGCCGCTTCGTCTGTATGGATCGCATGGATTTCTGCGCTTACAGCATCCGTATAGACGGGAACGACATGAAGCATGCCGTAGAATTTGTAGTCGTCAGCATATTTTGCGCGTCCGGTGACCTTTGCGACGGCGTCATTGCGCCAGGCCTTTGCCTTTGTTTCCGTCATGCTACCTCCTGATTGATAGCGTTTTGCAGGGCGTGCTTGCGTTTCCCTGCGTTACTCCAGTTACGTACAGGACCTGTGGGTTCCTGCTTAAAATTTATAATATACTGCTATTTTTAGGGAAAGTGGCAATCTTTTGATAGAAAGACTGAAGAAAATAGCCGAGGGGGTAGCGGCGTATTTCCCGAGACAAGGGGGGCAAGTCCCCCTTGTCTCGGGAAATAGCCGCGCAGGGGGAGTCTTC
>JAFUEE010000106.1 GCA_017464085.1 Pseudomonadota bacterium | reverse complement strand
TGTTTGGACCCGAAGTCGGTGAGCTAACCAGCAATGGAGGCAACCGCCCACGGATCGGACAGCGACTGGGGTGAAGTCGTAACAAGGTATCCCTACGGGAACGTGGGGATGGATCACCTCCTTTAACGGATATGTAAAAGACTTTATGTCTTTGATATCGCGTGGTCATACGCGCTTCTAAGTTTCTCCCTCGGTTTTCGAATGGAAATTAGGCCGGAGCTGTTCAGCTTGCGGCTTTTTTTCGTTTTTGGGCGCACTGCTTTTAGAAATTCTGCTTGCGCTGAAACAACCTTTATCTGTATCTATTCTCTTCTTTTGCGCAAAGGGTACGCGCCTTTTTGTTCAGTTTCTCGAACTGGAGATGAATGGAGACAAGACATATTCATGAGAAACTGGAGGTGCTTTTCTTTTATATCGGTTTATAGGAGGAGAGGTTATGGCATTTGAGAATATGCGTCCTTTTATCGTTCAGGTCGTGATCAATAAAGTCTGGGCTGATGGGACAAAAATTAAACTTCCTGTTTATCAGATGAGTCATTCTGTGATTAATCAAGGGGTGATTGCCGAAATCCTCAGACAGACACCTGACAGAGCGGAAGCGGCAGAACGCATTCGGGCGCTCTATCAGGCATTTGAGGTTGCTGTGAATGATGAGCCATATCTCCCATATCGTGATGCATTTGAATACACTTTTACTGAGCGTGGGGCGTACCTGCTCAAATTCCGCGGACCGCTTGGGTCTCTTCAGATGCGTGACAGTATTGATGGACGTGGAAGTGATTATGTATCCTGCGAACTGGATGAGTATGATGAGCGGGCGGATTACTGGTTTTCTGATGTGCTTCAGTGGGGGGATGTTGGATGGGTGCATACCTGTGCGATGTTTCAGGGATGTCGCAAGCTGAATATATCAGCTCAGGACGCACCAGACCTGTCTGGCGTGGACGATGTCTCGCAGATGTTTGATGAGGCGCTCAGCATGAATGCTCCGATCGGGCACTGGGATATGAGCCATGTGGTAAATATGTGGGGCATGTTTGACAATGCCAGGAGTTTTAATCAGCCCCTCGACAGCTGGAACACACAAAATGTGACGAATATGAGCAGCCTGTTTCACGGTGCAGAGAGCTTTAACCAGCCGCTCGAAAAGTGGAACACGGGCAAGGTGACGAACATGACCGGCATGTTTTATAAAGCCAAAGCCTTTAACCAGCCGCTCGAAAAATGGGATGTCAGCCATGTCGAGGATATGAGTGACATGTTCAATGCGGCCGAAGCTTTTGATCAGCCGCTTGAGCGCTGGAATGTAGGCAATGTCACGAATATGGCGTTCATGTTTGAGGATGCCAAAAGTTTCAATCAGCCACTGGCAAATTGGAACACATCAAGCGTGACTCGCACAAACTCAATGTTTAATGGCGCGGAACGCTTTGACCAGCCGCTTGAAAACTGGGATGTCAGCCATGTGGATTATTTCGCTTCCATGTTTTGTGGTGCCATAAAATTCAATCAGCCGCTTGAAAAATGGGATGTTCGGAATGCTACGGATATGTCCTATATGTTTCGTGGCGCGGAATGTTTTGACCAGCCGCTTGAAAACTGGGATGTCAGCCATGTCGAGGATTTTTTTGGCATGTTTGAGGAAGCCGTGTCTTTCAACCAGCCGCTCGAAAAATGGGATGTTGGCAATGGAAAGGAGTTCAGAAACATGTTCAGGGGCGCGAAGCGCTTTAATCAGCCGCTCAATGCCTGGAATATGTCACGGGCTGAAAGGGTCGGTGGGATGTTTGCGGATACAGATCAGTTCGATCAGCCGCTTGATAAGTGGGACATGTCTCATGTCGATTCGATGAACGATATGTTTCATGGCGCTAAAAAATTTAATCAACCTCTGGAAGCTTGGGATACTCATAATGTCGAGTGTATGAGTTATATGTTTGCAGATACCGAGCGTTTTAATCAGCCTCTGGAAGCATGGGATATACGGCATGTGACAAGTATGGATGGGATGTTTTCCGGGGCAAAAGCGTTTAAACAATCACTTGCGAAGTGGCGGATAGACAGAGTCATTGAAATAGATCACATCTTCGATGGGGCAGAGAATTTTAATATTTCGCTCAATCACTGGAAACCTGCCGGTATATTTGTCCTGATGGCTAATCTGATTTTTGATGGCGTGCGTTTCCCCGAGCAAGTGATCGCCTTTTGGAAAGAAATCAGGCCTGTTTTTTATGTGCTCTCCCTGACTGGATATGTCTGTGCCACGACATTTGCCATGAATGGGAAGAGATATCATACATTTGCAAGCATGAATCTTATTCCTGATGAGATTTGTCGTTTGATATTGGAAACGGCAGGCAATGACTGGTATCGCTTGTCGGATTATTTTACGTTTCTCAACAGGCCGTTGGGATCACCAGAATTTGGAAAACCGATATATGCGATAGGCGCATGGGAGCATAATTCTAATTTTAATGACACCCTGAGGGATTTTTCATGGCGCTCGAATGATGCAGTGTTTATTTGGGAAGGTATTATTCAGGATGATAATATCACTTTTATAGAAGCAGCTCCGGAAGAAATATCCGAAGAAAAAACAGATGGCGTTAAACGCGAGCAGGACACTGATGATGACGGATTTTGGATGTAAAGGGGAAGGATAGAATATCCTTGGCTGGGTATTTTCATGTGGGTCAGATATGAAAGATATTTGGCAGGAGGCTTGCTGTTTGGATAGCTGCAAGCCTCCTTTTAAAACGAAATTATGTGAGGATTTATGAGGAAGAACATTTTGGTTTTGTTTGTGGCAGTTTTCTTGGCTGGATGCAGTTGCCCTCAGGCCGACTGCAATTGCCCGCAGCCGGTATGTGAAAGTAAGGCGGCGTCCGCAGACGCCAATGATACAGATAAAGGAGCGCAGATGATGGTATTGGAACAGAACTGGGACAAAGTGTTTAAGCAGAGTGACAAAGTCGATCATAAGAAAGTGACGTTTAAAAATCGCTTTGGAATCACGCTTGCGGCAGATATGTACATGCCGAAAAATGCGAGTGGCAACAAGCTTCAGGCGATTGCCGTGAGCGGGCCGTTTGGCGCGGTCAAGGAGCAATCCTCCGGGCTTTATGCGCAGATCCTTGCGGAGCGCGGTTTTGTGACGCTTGCGTTCGATCCTTCTTTTACCGGGGAAAGCGGCGGCGAACCTCGCTATATGAATTCGCCGGACATCAATACGGAAGATTTCAGCGCTGCTGTCGATTATCTTTCAAACATCGATATCGTCGATCCGGAAGCGATCGGGATCATCGGGATATGCGGCTGGGGCGGCATGGCCGTGAATGCCGCAGCAATCGATCCGCGCATCAAAGCGACTGTCGCATCCACGATGTATGATATGAGTCGCGTGACAGCGAATGGATATAACGATTCAGCCAATTCCCCCGAAGCGCGCCAGGCGATGCGCAAAGCCCTTTCAGAACAGCGCACGAAAGATTTCAAAGCTGGCACCTACGAACTCGCGGGCGGCGTCATTCCCAAGCTTAACGGCGATGAGCCGCAGTTTGTGAAGGATTATTTCGCGTATTACAAAACGGAGCGCGGCTATCATAAGCGCTCGCTCAACTCAAACGGCGGCTGGGCAAAAATCGCCGCACTCTCGCTGCTCAATACGAAGCTCCTCGCGTATGCGGATGAAATTGTCAATCCTGTGCTGATCATTCATGGCGAAAAGGCGCACAGCCGCTATTTCAGCGAAGGCGCGTTCGAAAAAATGACGGGCAAGGCGGTCTCTGGGGAGTCTGCGGTCGTCGGGAACAAGGAGCTGATGATCATTCCAGATGCCAGCCATGTCGATCTCTATGACAATGTGGAAAAAATCCCGTTCGACAAGATTGAGCAATTCTTCAAGGCTAATCTGAAATAATTTACTGTCACTCGCCTTTGCTCCGCAATACGGCTCGCTTGCTCGCTATCTCCCCTTGCGGCTCGATACGCTCGCTGACCGGCCTATCGCATGGCGATACGGCCGGTTGCTTTTTATCCGCACAAAGCGTATAAAAAAGACTGTAGGCGTTTTGCGTGCGATATGTTTTTATTGTAAGGGGCGCGGATGATTAGAAAGATATTGGGCGTAGTGGTGATCCTGGGGCTGTTGAGCGTGTCTTGCACAAAGGCCGGGGCTGATAATCATCTGGTTTCGTCAGCACACGCGCAGTCAGAGGCTCAAGCACAATCAGATGACTCTGCGCCGTCAGATGGGAGTGCAAGCGCAGATGTGCAGGCACCATGCCTCAAAGTCAATGCGATTTGCGGGGTCGAGGCTTCGGCCGAACAATGCGATGAGCGCCTCAATGCGCTGAACTATAAAGCCGGCGATGCGCTTTATAGCGTCAATTATGCGCAATATGACGTGATGAAATGCTTTTATACGGAAGAGGAATTCAAAGCAGAACTCGGCGAAGCAAAATGCACAAACAGCGAGTTTCTCGCAGATGGCAGAAACTGCATATTTGATGAAGACGTTCCCCAATGCCAGATGATGCTCAATGGGGATAACTGCGAAGTCAAATTTACACAAGCGAGCTGCGATGAGCGTCTGCAGGCCCTGAACAAAACCAATGGCGATCTTCTGCCAGGCATCTGGTTTGCCTATGAACAGAAATTGAAATGTTTTTATACCGAAGCGGAAAGAAAAGCTTATCTCGATGATAAGAAATTAGACTGCCGCCTGATCATGGCTGGCAAAGATCATATTTGCATCACTGTCTCAGAAACAGGTGAGGTCGAGGAAAACTGCGCCGCCAATCATTATGGCGAATATCAGTGTGAGCTCTAAGATATGAAGTGTCCCCCGTGTCAAGGACACTTTTGGGTTAGGTGTTAGGTATATCCAACCGATTTGCTAGCTGTTTAAGTGACAAGGCATTGCGGGAAAATATCCAAAAAATGCGATGAAACAACTTTTTGCTGTGTGACAAATCGAATGAGAATAGGCCTGTGTCTATGGAATTTAACATTGAAATGGAGACTGGAGAGGAAACGAGTGTCAACAGCAAACACCCCTGAGGTTCGTTTGGTTAGCATCAATAACAAAGGCAAATTGACAGCTAAAATTGAGGAGATGTGTATTGGCCAGCGCGGAAACAGTAAAGGTAAAATCGTCAAGAAAACCATTGAAGTCGGTGCTAATGACAGCCTGCGTGAAGTGACGCACAACGATGCCTACGATGGGGATGTCGTCCGTGAAATCTATAGCGATGGCGTGAATGAATATGTAGAGTTCGATAACGGTATCAAATTGCCAAAGGGACTGATCACAAAAGCGAGGAATATGAGGGAGAAGCTGTTTTTGCGTTACTTGATTTTTTGTACCTTTAATGTTTTCAAATATGCTTTTTGTTCATCTGTGATTCTATAGCTTTCTATACTTTTTTGGATTGCTTTATTATGTACCCAGCAATCCAGCTTCTTTTCTTCCAAATACGGCAAAACCAATTCATACTGCTTTGCCAGAGCGGTTGCGAAATACCAGGCAATCATCATGTTGACGTAGTATTCTTCAGACCTGACTTTTGCCACCATGTCCGTATATTTTGTCTCAAAGCTTTCACCCAGAAAATGCTGCATCAGCATCCCGATTGCAAATCTGATTGTGTAGGTTCTATCGGATTTGATCCATGCATGGATGTAAGGAAGCAGATTCTCAGGTTCCTTTTTAAATGCTTTAGGCGAAAGCTGGTCACATGTGGCCCAATTATCAATAAAAGGCAGGAAAGTCTCAACCTCTGCGATGCACTTGTCAAAATCCTTTTCCAACGATATCACGAATGCGTGCAGCTGATTTTCATCAAAATACTGATGCGGCACACATGAAAGAAAGGCTTCGATATCATTGTCTTTATACAGGCTTTTGGCCAATGTTCGTAGTGCCGGTGTTCTGACGCCTATTATCCTGTCAGCAGCTACGGTGGGAATGATTTTTTTCTGCAAAAGCGCGTAGTCACTATCTTGCATCCGGAACAGTTCCGCTACAATCTCGTCTCGATTCATTTTTTTACCGCTTTCTCTTCTACCAGCTTTGAGTGATAAAAATCGTTTACATACCAGAGGCTTCTTTCATCACAGTATTTGGTAAACGCTTTTTTTATTTCAAGCCAGTATATCTCATCGTTGTATTTACCTGGGAGAGGAGATTAAAAAAAGATCGGGCGGCGTATCGGCGCAGCCGATAGCTGCCCGGGGAGCCGTAGTGGCGGCATTTGCCGCCACAAGGCGAACAATACAATAAAATAATATATTATTTCTTTTTGACTTTGAGTTTCTGGCCTTTGCGAATCGTGCTGTCGGCTTTGAGGTCGTTGAGCTTGAGGAGTGATTCTATAGAAACGCCATATTTTTTTGCGATTTTTGAGAGTGAATCGCCTTTGCCAACGGTGTGAATGATATATTTTCCGGAGGATGAAGTTTTCCCGCTCGATTTTGAACTGCCCGAGTTTTTTGCTGCTTTTGCCGATTTGAGGTTCGCATTCCTGCGAGCATCGAGGATTGCCTGGTGTTCCTCTGATCCGCGCACGACCGGGCGGACTTCGTCTTCGCGATAGAAGCGCACATCTTTGAGCGCGTCCGGTTTCGCGACGTAGATCTGGAGCATCATGTTCGGGCGCAGCTTGGCCCAGGGGTCGAGCTCGTTCCACAAGGCGATCTGGTTGGGCATGACGCCGAAAGCGTCGGCGATGTCGCGGATCTTGTCGCCTTTCTGGGTCTGATAGAAAATGCGCGTGCGGTCTGCAAAGGTGAATTTCTCGGGGGAAATGAGCGCGACTGGAAGGTCTTCGGGCGTTTTGGCGTTGCGCTTGCTGCCTTTGGGCACAAGGATTTCAGTGCCGTAGGCGGCCGCTTCTTTTGAGCGCATCCGGTTGAGCGCTCGCAGCACTCGCGCGGGGGTTCCGATTTCCTCCCCAAGTGTTTCGAGGGTTTCCCCGAAGCGGATGGTCATGAGGTCGCCGCTTTCCTTATATTTTTTGTTCACCTTGTCGAATTTTTCGACAAATGCGGCGTGCTTGTTCAGCGGGATTCGGAGCTCATAGTTGCCGCCGGGCGGCGTGATATCCTTGAGCAGCTCGGGGTTGAGGTCTTTGAGCGTGTCCACGCTGCATCCGGCGGCTTCCGCGAGTACCGAGAGCTTTGTTTCGCCGGGGACCTCGACGAGATCGAAGACGAACGGCGGTTCGGGTGTCAGGCCGTCCAGGCCGAATGCCGCAGGATTCTTGCCGATCAGGCCGGCCGCGAGGATTCGCGGGACGTATTTGCGCGTTTCGTCATACATCGCGCCGTACTCGACGAGCTTGAAATAATCAGTCGTGTTGTATCTGTCAATCGCGACATTGACGGTGCCAGGCCCGCCGTTATATGCGGCCATCGCGAGCGGCCATGAGTTGTAGCGCGCGTATTGCTTTTTGAGATAACGCGCGGCAGCATGCGCGGCTTTGATCGGGTCGAAGCGCTCATCGACGTATGGCGTGATGCGCAGGCCCATTTCTGCGCCGGTCGCCGACATGAACTGCCACATGCCGGCAGCGGATGCCGGGCTTTTGACACGCGGTTTGAATCCGCTTTCGATCATCGCGAGGAAGATGAGGTCTCGCGGGACATTTTCTTCCGCGAGCGCTTTTTCGAGCGGGAGTCGCCAGCGGCCGAGGCGCTTGAGCCATGTCTTCATTGTGCCGGAAGCGGCAGACGAGAAGATCGCGACGTATTCCTGAACGGCCTTCTGAGACGTGCAGTCGATGTCGAACGGCATTTCGAGCGACGGGCCTGCCTTTGCAAATTGCTGGCGCACGCGCGCGACCGATTCGGCGAGCCAGCGCGATGCCTGGCGCTGAAGCCCGCGCTTTTGGCCGGTGTCCTGCGTGCCCTCCAGGAGAACGTGCATGACATTTTCATGGCTGAGCTCCATCAGATTGCCTGGTGCGACGGTCACGGTCAGGGCGGAGTTGCCGTCAGGCTGTTCGCGCGGCATAAATGTGCGCTCAAGCACGCGGATCTGCTGAATTTCTTCGTAATCATCCGCGCTTTCGGGCGTGTCGATGTCTGAGAGCGCTTCGCTGAGGTCTTCTTCGGCGCTTTCGATTTCGGCGGCTGCTTCTTCGGAATCGTCCTGAGCGACGGCCGGCGCTGCCCAGAGCAGCGCAAGCAGGCCCAGAAACTGCCAACGGTATCTCATGATATCATCCTTGATCTCTGATGGTGTCGGGCGGCTGTTTCACATGCCGCCTGGCGCCGGCTGTTTCACACGCCGGCGCGTGCCGCCTATTTCATACGGCGGCACTTCCATATTGTCACAATTTTGCATTTTTGAAAAAAATGGGGCTATAAGCCGCGCGATGTGCAGGCTGGGTTGCCGTGTCAGACAAAGGAGGCGTCAGATGCCAGAAGGCAGGACAGGGACGGAAGCGTTTGAAGTGTGGCCGGTGGGCAAGCATCATTATCGGCATGAAAAGGATATTTTGGAGATGCCGGTCGGCTGGGTTTTCGTGGAGAGCGGCGATTCGGCGCTGACGCGCCGAATCAAGGCGCAGTGCGAGCACTGGGTCGTGATGGGGCGGTATCGCAATCGTGTGACGGCGCAGGGGCTGTGCGCGCCGGAAACCGCAGTTTCCGAGATACGCGCGGCGCTTGAGGCTGAGCGGAGCGATCCGGCATATCAGAAGAAGCTTGAGGCGGGGCGCAGGTATCGCGATGCGAAGCAGCAGGACTATGTGGCGGAATTTGAGCGAGAGGTCCTGACATTTCTGAATTTTGACGCGCGCTGGTCGGAGCTTGCGCATGCGCTTGCGCATGCGGTGACAGCGCATGCGACGCCTGTAGGTAGCGGCACGGTAGCGCGCACGAAACGCATCCCGGTCGAGAACCGTGCGGAAGCGGCAGTCATCGCCTGGCTCCGCCACCAGACTTCGAGCTATGACCGGATGACTATTCCGCGTGTCGCGGGCGCTCGCCGGGATGTCAGGCGCAAGATTGCCGAAGTGTCGCGCGAGATTTTGGATAAATACAGGTCGGGCGCGGCGGTTGATCTGTCGGCATGTCCGCTCGCGAAGGCGCTTGGATTTGGCACAGATGGCGCGTGCGAAAAATAAGGGGCGGGGCCGTATGGCGTCAGCCATAGGCGCCGCGCGCGAGGCGTATGCGCAGCATAGCCGCGCGAAAAAAAGATGGCTGTGCAAAATACAGAAAAGGCGGCTTGAATGGCCGCCATTTGATTATTGCTGCATCATTTTTTTGACGAGCGCGTCCACGCGGGAATCGACCCAATTCTGAAGCTGCGGCTTGACTTCAGCCTGAATGAGCTTCTTGAGATAGCTGTTGACGATTGCTGGCAGGAGGCTCTTGACTGCGGCGATGACTTCGGCGCGGATGATTGCAGGATCGACCTGTTGCGCCTGCGCTTCCGAGACAGCCGGTGAGAGGGAGGGAACAGGCGTTTTGGGCGTTGCGGAAATCGAACGTTTTTCGGCGGCGATTGGCGCAGAGGGGGTGCCCTGAATGGCCGGCTGATTGGTGACAGTCGCGCTCGTTGAAGAAGTGAGCGGTGTGCCCGGTGAGGAAGGGAAATTGAATTTTGCCGGCGCGAGATTTGGACGTGAAGCGCCGATCGGCGGCAAAGAATTTTTGTTTGGTGTAGAAAGTCTTGCGCCAGAGAAATCGCCGGGTTTGGACAGTCCGCTGAGTCCGATGGGTTTGATTGAAGGGACCTGGTTGTGCGGATGTTCAGCAGGTGTATGCGCTGGTTCGTCAGGTGTATGTGCTGGCTCGGAGAGTGCATCGGCGTTGGCGTGTGCAGCACTGTCAGTGACTTCTGCGGCTGCAAAGAATGCTTCAGCTTTGAAAGGCTTCATCAGGACCGACACTGCGCCGGAGGCCTTGGCCTGATCTTCGGAGAAGGGCGCATACTGTCCGCCAAGCATGACAACAGCTGCCTGATCCTTGATCGAGGATACGAACTCGTAGGAATCCATGTCTGGAAGCGTATAGTCTACGAAAACGACATCTGGATGTTCTCTTTGAATGATTTCCCGGCCGGCTGCGGCGCTTTCAGCGGTCAGAAGACGGTCCTCCAGACCTTTGTAAATCCATTCACAAAGAGTTCGGATCGTTTTGCTGTCGTCGATGACAAGAACTTTTCTCATGCCTGTTTCCTATATTTGACAAAGTCATCACTTGTATTTCTGGAAATACTTCCAGAAAGATATAAGCGCTACATATTTTATCAGTATCTCAGAATGCGGTCAAGTCTCTTTAAGATCGAGGGCGTGCTTGTGTGAGTCGTCATGTCTGTCAGTCAGTTCAGCCTTGATCGTTTCATAAAGTTTCTGGATGAAGTTTCTGGGGACTTCGCTGCAGTGCGCACCGATTTGGGCGCAGAGCTCGGCTGTCTGAATGCCGAGGAGGTGTGCGAGCTGCTGTGGTTCGACGGGGTCATCGGTTTCGAACGCGAGGCGGAGTTCCGCGAGCCGCCACGCGGCAGCCCAGGGTTTGTCCTGCATGCGCCTGAAGGGCGGGAGTGCCAGAGAGTTGCTCGCGTGGCCGCAGAACATCATGGTGAGGAATGTGTCGATGAAGTCTTTGACGAGGACGGGGGGGACGGCTTCGCCGCGCGCATATCGGAACATGGCCGTCATGCCCCTGACGAAAGCGGAATTCTCGTCGAAGGGGAGCTGTTCTTGCGGGGCGCCTAGCCAGGCGTTCTGCACGGCCCGGTCTGCCTGTATGACGTTGAGGAGGCGGCGGCATTCCGCGAGAGCGGTGTCGTCTGTGAGTTCATTGAGCTTCATGGCTGACCTGTGCGGGCTGAGTCAGATTTTCGCGGATGGCCTGTTTGACTTCAGGGTGTTCGGAAGTGCCGGCATAGCGCAGCGCGCGCGATTTGCAGGCCTCGGCTTCGCGGGTATTTCCTGCGGCCTGGTGTGCGCGTGAGAGGAGGCTGTCTGTGATTGCGGAATTTTCCGCATCGCCGATGGAGCGATAGAGCATTCCTGCGAACGAGAGGAGGTCGATTCGCTCGCTGATCGGGACTGAGGCGGAGCGCGCGGTGCATAGAGTCGCGAGTTCTTCGCGGTAGTCGAGCGCTCTCCAGAGCGCGAGCGTGTCGGCATACGTCTGCGCATCGACCGGATGTCCTGCCGCGGCCTGTCGTGATGCGAGCTCGGCCATCAGGTGCGCGTATGCGCGCGCGTTTCCGGAGGTTTTTAGATAGTCGGCCAGAGTCTTGTATGCGCTCAGTGCGGCATCAGGTGCGAGTCCGTTCTGAATGATGGCAGTCCAGAGGTGAATCGCGAGATTGGGCGCGCCGATTGCGTCTGCTTCGAGCGCGAGGTCGAGGAGGCGCGGGGTTTCTGCGTCACGCGTGGCTTCGAGCGCGCCGAACCAGAGCTTTTCGAAGGGTGTATTGGCGTGGTCGAGGCCTTCGCTGCAGGCTTCATCGTCGAGGTCGATTCGTCCGGCGCAGAGGGCCATTTCGTCAAATGAGTTCCAGTTGCCCGAACGCGAGAGCGCGTGCTTGAGGGACTGCAGGTGTGTATCAGAGCCGGGCATGTCCTGTGTCAGAAGCAAGGCCTGGAGCATGAGCTTCTGATAGCTTGCGGGGAGCTTGGGGGCATCGGATACGGCTTTGCCGAAGATTTTCGAGAATTCCCGGGCGCGTCCGGTCAGTGCAAATATGGCGGCGGCGGCGGCGCGAACTTTGGTGTTTTTGGTTTGCGCGAAGTAGCCGTTCAGTTCGAGGGCGATTTCGAGCGCCCAATCGTCGCGCTCGATGTCATGGTAAGCCTGTGCGAGCATGGGGGCGATGGCGGCGCGTTCTTCGGCAGAGTTTGTATCTCCCCAGGCCTGTTCGAGCAGGAAAGCGGCGCTGGCGTGATGCCCGAGCAGCGCGAGCGCGTGCGCGGCGATGCGTACGGCTGCCGCATCGGGCGTTGCATGATCGAGAATGGCCGGGAAGATGTTGTCGCGCAGTCTCAGGCTCTGGCTGATTACAGAGAGGCTGCGGTTGTCTTCGCGCACGGAGATGGAAAGCGTTTCGGTCTGCGTGCCGCAGAGCGCGTCGATGTCCTGTGCGGCGGTTGTTTTATTCTTTGCGCGTTCGATGTGGACGTGAGTCATGCCTGGGAGGGCATTCTGAGCGGCGAGGCGGCGAAGCGCGTCTTCGAGCGCGCTCATGTCTGGCGCGAGTGTGACAGTGATGTCAAAAGCGGGCTCGAGCGGCGCGTCGAGCAGGATAAACACTGGCGCATCGGGCGTGTTGCCGGCGGATTTGGTGAGTTTTATGGCATCGCCGGATCGGTCTGCAACGGTGTAGAGCGCGGTGATTTGGTTCGCGAGCCTGGTGGGGGTGCCGGTATTTTGAGGGGAGAGCGCGCCATAAATCTCGCTGCCCTCGATGAGGTCCTGGGCAGTGAGCGTGACTGCGACGGGGCCGTCATGGACGGGGCTGGTGGCGAAAGCCATGCGTTTGGTCATGGCGTGCAGCGCCTGCGCGGGCTGCTGTGTGCCGGTATAGGGTTCGACAGTGAGGTCGGCAGTGCGTATGCCGGGGTGAAATGCAGCCATTTCGAGGCGTGCGCTGTGTGGTGCGCGCTCTGCCACTTGCGCGGTGATGAGTGTCGGGCGAGATTCCGCGTCTGGCCAGGCGCTTCCGGGGGTGAGCCGGACCCAGGTGCCGGTGCTGAAGCTCTGGTCGTTGTTCAGGCCGAGGATATAGGCGCCTTTTGGGATGAAAGCGACATGCGGCGGAGCGGATGCCTGTTCCGGAGCAAACTGATAGGCGCGTTCCCGGGGCATTTCGCGGACAGTCGCGCTTGTCGCGCAGCCCGCGCACAGTGCGCATATTGCTGCGGTGCAGATGGATCGGAACAGGCGTGTGTGCTTCATGGATCGCTTTGGCTGTTCAGACTCTGCGGCGCTTGCCTTCGCTGGCTGTGAAGCCTTTGGGGAGTGCGGTGCAGCCGCTCCCCGTGCAGCCGGAGAGTGTCATTTCTGAGGTGTCGAAATCTTCGACGGTGACGTTGCGCAGGACAATCGAGCGCAGCGTTGCGATGCCTGAGATGCGGCGCAGCGTGCCGCTCGTGATTGTCAGGGATTCGAGCGAGCTGTCGAGGAAGCTCATGTCTTCGAGGACGCATTCCTTGAACTGGCAGTTTGTCAGTTCTGCGGCTTCGAGATCTTCCGGTGAAAGCAGCTGGGTCTTGTGGAGGACGCATCCGTCAAATGAGGCTTCCGCGAGGATTGCGTTGCTGAAGGTGCAGTTATGGAACGAGCATCCGTTGAAGAATGCGCCCTGCAGATTGAGGCCGTCAAAGTGTGTGCCGTCAAAAATGCATGCTTCCCATTCCGTATTGCTGCAGTCGACGGTATGGATCCGCATGGCGCCGATCTGTGCGCCTTTTATGCTTGCATTGTCGAGGGTGGGTGTTTTGTCTGCGGAAAGTGCTGCGTCGAAGAGTGATTCGTCAGTAGCCTGTATCGATTTGAGAAGGTCTTTTTTGCTCATAAAAAGCGGAGCCATATCGGGGAGGGCCGGAGCCTGGAGGCCGGCAGTTCCGTGGAGTGTGCGTTCGTCCGGCATCATTGATGCGGGGCAGGAGGAGTATAATTCAGTCGGCGATGTTGTGCCAATAATAAGGTTTTGCCGAGTCCGGGTCAGCTGCGTCTGAACGAGACGTAGAGCGACCCGAAGTCGCCGTCGGCGTTGAAGACCGGCGCGTATTCGATGATCCTGCTGTCGTTTCGCACGATGTCGAGCGTGTAATTCTTGATGACGGGATCGCCTTCGCTGCCCAGGCCTTTTCCGCAGACAATCAGCGCATAGGGCTGTCTGTCGCGGACGCAAGCCGTGATGAACTCGTCAAGCCTGGAGATGGCGGCATTGAGCGTGAGCCCTCGTAGCTTGAGCGTGATGACGATGCCGTATCTCGCTTCGTGGCGTTTGACATCGTGCAGGAGCTGTTTCTGGGCTTTTGTCATGCCCTCGTTCAGGTCAGGCCGTTCGAGGATGTCTTCGCCTTTCTCGATCTGCGTGACGGCGACGGCAGGCGCGACGAAATCGGTCCGCATGCCGGGTTCGGGCGTGTCGGGGGAGACGTTGACCGGCGATATCGCTTCGATTGCGGCGGCTGTGTTCTGCAGATATTTGCCTTTGTTGCGCGTCTTGTGGACGGGCTTTGGGGGGGCGGTCATACGCTTGACGTTGGAGATGGCCATTTCCTGCGTGAATATGGCGAACTCCCGTTCATCCTCGCTGAGCGTGAGGGGCTTTTCTTCCTGGACTTCCGCTTTTTTGGGGGCGTCCTTGACGTTGAATTTGGCCTGATAGATATCGACGCCTTCGAGTTCCATCATGGATGCGGCAAAGATCTCTGCGTCCGAGAGGTTAGAGGTGTCGTTGATGTCGTCATCCGTGAAGCGGAGGTCGCGTTTGTACTGAGCTTCTTCGCGCTTGAGCGCTTCTTTTCTTGCGCGTTCTTCGGCATCTTTTTTGAGCTGTGCCTGCGCGCGAGCCTCGGCTTCCTGTTTCTGGCTGTCTTTGAGCGCTTTGAGGCTTGAGAATGCGCCATTTGAGAAGCCTTTTGAGAGGTCAAGGCTCATGGATTGCGGTGTGCTTGGCTTTGTTTTTTTGGCCATTTTCGGACCTCATTGCGTGATTGGTTTCTGTCTTGCGGCGGAGCCGTTGCAGAGCGAGTGAGTGTTTTTTTTTGGGGGGGGATGTGATTTGGGGGAGGGGGAAGACTCCCCCTGCGCGGCTATTTGCTTTGCAAATACGCCGCTACCCCCTCGTCGAATTTACGTCAGGCCGGCGCTTATCCGATGTAGTCGCATTTGAGATAGGGCTTGAGGGCTTCAGGGACGCGGATTCTGCCGTCTGCTTCCTGGTAGTTTTCCATGATGGCGACGAGCGTCCTTCCGACTGCGAGGCCGGAGCCGTTGAGCGTGTGAACGAAAGCCGTCTTTTCCTTGGCATCTGGCGTGCGGTACCGGATGTTCGCGCGGCGCGCCTGGAAGTCGCCGAAGTTGGAGCAGCTGGAGATTTCGCGATAGCAGTTCTGGGAGGGGAGCCAGACTTCGAGGTCGTAGCATTTGCGTGCGGAGAAGCCCATGTCGCCCGCGCTGAGGAGCATGACTCGGTAGGGGAGCTCGAGGCGCTTGAGGATTTCTTCGGCATCGTTGACGAGCGCCTGGTGTTCGGCTTCGCTGTTTTCGGGTGTCGTGAACTTGACGAGCTCGACCTTGTCGAACTGGTGCTGTCGGATGATGCCGCGCGTGTCCTTGCCGTAGCTGCCGGCTTCGAGGCGGAAGCATGCGCTGTATGCGGCATATTTGATCGGGAGCTGGTCGGGGGTGAGCAGTTCGTCGCGGTGGAGGTTGGTGACGGGGACTTCAGCCGTCGGGATCAGGAACATGTCTTCGTTCGTCTTGTAGGCATCTTCCTCGAATTTGGGGAGCTGTCCGGTGCCTGTCATGGAAGCGCGGTTGACGATATAGGGCGGCATGATGAGTTCATAGCCGCGTTCGGCATGGCAGTCGAGCATGAACTGTATCAGCGCGAGCTCAAGCCTGACGGCAGCGCCCTTGAGGAACGTGAAGCGC
This sequence comes from Pseudomonadota bacterium, assembly GCA_017464085.1. Taxonomy (GTDB): domain Bacteria; phylum Myxococcota_A; class Bradymonadia; order UBA4248; family UBA4248; genus UBA4248. The sequence continues at coordinate 23,843 of JAFUEE010000106.1, read as the reverse complement.
GCGCCGGAGACTTTCGTGCCCCGTTCAAAGTCAAGGATATCCTGTGCCTCCCCGAGGTCATAGTGTGCTTTGGGTTCGAAGTCGAAAGCGCGCGGGGTGCCCCATCTGCGGATTTCGACGTTGCCGTCCTCGTCGGCGGCCTGCGGAACGTCATCGGCAGGGATGTTGGGGATGTAGAGCATCATTTTAGCGAGCTCTTCATCGATTTCGGCTTTTCGCGCGTCGATGGATTTGAGTTCCGCGCTCATGGATTTGAGCTGTGCGCGGAGGGCTTCGGCCTGTGCTTTGTCGAGCGAGCGCATCTGGTCGCTGGCCTGCCGCTGTTCAAAGCGGAGCTGGTCATAGCGCTGTATCTTTGTCCTGCGCTCGTCGCTGAGCGCGCGGAGGGCTTCGAAGTCCACTTTCGCGTTGCGGAAGCGAAGGCCTTCAATGACTTTATCGAGGTTGGCAAGGACATATTTGACGTCCAACATATCGGAAATCTTCTCCATGAATGAGGGCTGCGGGATTGCAGTCTGTTTCTGTATTTACTCCACTTTGGGCAAGTGTTTCAAGACACACCTACATGCGCATACACATAAATTGTGCGCATGTGCTGTTCCTGGGGGCGAAAAAAATAAAATGAGAGGGGGTAGCGGCGTATTCCGCGTCAGCCCAAAGACGGCGTGGCGGCTTCTGCTGACGCGGAATAGCCGCGCAGGGGGAGTCTTCCCCCTTCCAGGAAAAAGCGCGCTTAAGGCGCTGTGTGGATCGGCGAACTGCGAAGTTGCGGTCAAAAAGCAAAAAATGCTTGCCAGTGCGAGGTCTGTCGGGCATCATTTATAAAGTATTTTTGGCCATAGGGAGGTTTGTCGGATGGCATATTCAATTCAGTATACGATTGGCGTTTTGACTGGGGCCTACGCTCAGAAATACAGCGTGATCATTTATGATGCGGCGCGTCTGGAGGGGCTTTTGAAAGCGGTGTCGAGCCCGCTTTACGTGATTGCGTCTGAGGGTGGGCGGAGAGAGTTTGATCCGTTCGAGTGCTTCAACGGGCTGATGAAGCTGCTGAAGCGAGAGGGTAAGAAGCAGTTCTGCCAGTCGATTGTCCGTGTGGATGCGGCGGGGGAGACGCGCGGCGCGCGGTTTGAGGATGAGGATGAGGAAGGCGCGTTTGCCGTGGAGGCGTACGGTTTTGGTGGCATGCTTCGCCGGGGCGATGCGGTGAGCGTTTTTGAGGAAATTCGTGGCCGCAATGGCGTTTATCGCGCGGAGTGCGTATCCGTGCTGAAAGCGTTCAAGTCGGACCTGATGAATCTCCTGAATCTGTGCGAGGAGGGCATGGCGAAGGATTCCAAGATTGTCGCCCAGGTCGTGCCGAACGACACGCCTGCGCCTGCGCCGCTGTTCCAGCTTTGATGTTCGGAGGGAAGATGGACACCTCGGCGAAAGAAAAAGAAGAGAGCCAGGGCTTCAAGCGCGTATATTTTTTCAAATATTTTCTGACGGACGAGGACTGGAATGCGCGGCATGCGTATCACGTCCAGAAAACTCGTCATCACCACATATATTTTCACGGCATGGGGATTGTGAACGGCGACCGGGATCTGCTGGTGCGCGCAGAAAGTGAGCCGTGTCTGAAAGTGGATGTGATGCCGGGCGCGGCGCTGGACAGCCAGGGCAGGGAGATTTATGTGCCTTTGGCGGACAGCGTGACATTTGACCTGAGCAAGTTCGTGCTTCCGCTGACGCTGTATATCAAGGTGGTCTATCAGGAGATGGCGTCAGACCGCGTGCGTCTTTCTGACGGCAGGATCGAGAACCGCTATTTCCGTGAGACATACCGCTTTATCGTGAGCGACCGTCCTGCGGACGAGAATCAGATCGAGCTTGCGCGCGTGGCGGTGACAGCGGACTGCACGGCGATTCGGAATGCGATCGATCCGAACATGCCTGGCCCGAATGAGATTGATATGCGCCATCGCAAGCAGCTTCCCTGCACGCGAGCGATCAGTCGCGAGGTCTATCAGACGCTCAGGCGCCTGCTCCGCGACCGCAAGGGCGCGTTTGATCGGATCGGAGGGAATTCGAAGCTTCCTGAGATCGCGCTTCTTGGGCAGAATTTCAGCATCATGTCTGAGCTGATCGAAGCGCAGGTGCTCAACGAGGCTTCTCTCGGGGGGATTCTTCGTTTTTTCCAATTTTTTGACGACTGCCTGCTGCAATGCGTGACCCGGAGCGTGGATCCGCTTATTCTGGACCGTCCGGAATGGAAGCGCCATGTGGACAATTGCCGCGCGTTCCGGATTCTTCTGGACGAGCCGGGCAAGTCTGTGATGCAGAAGCTTCAGATGGCGCTCGTACAGCTTGAGAAGCTGTCGATTTCTTACGCGCATGTGGGTCGTCTCGTTGGCAATGACCGGCGCATCTATATTCCCGGCCAGGTCAAGCCGCTTCCGAAAGTGTATCCGATCACGGGCAGCTGGGATTTTGTGAAGGTCTGGTCTGCGGAAATGCCGGAAATCTTCAAGATCGACGATCTCGAATGGCGGCTGATGGGAGAGCTGAACATTACGGATGAGGCTTCGGAAAAGAAATATAAGTTCAGGATTCGAGAGTGCCGCGATATCTGGAAGAACAGGCAGAGGCTGTTTTTCCCGGACGGCGCGCAGATCGAGGATACGGGCGTTGCGCATGAGGGCGGTTATTCGGAATTTGAGGTGTTCGGCGTGATTCCGGATACGCATCTCTGCATCATCCGCATGATGGATTATGCGCGAGGCGATTACGAGCTTCTGATGCAGGCGAACGACCAGGATGTCGGGATCTCTCGCTGCGAGGGGTATGACCGGCGTGCTCGCTGGCGCAACTGGCCGTTTGTCATTCCATCCTATTTTGTGAATGACACGGTCATCAAAGTGCGTCAGACATGCCTGACCGCAGACCGCGATATCAATATGTTCCGATACTGGTTTTATCAGCCGATTGACTGGTAGTGCGCGAGCGTTCATCTGGACGTGATGAGTCGCCGTGCTCGTCGGCGCGTATTCGCCGGATGCAGTGTTCGTTGGCGCGTATTTGCCGGATACGGGCACTGCATTGGGCATCGCCTGTCAGCGGGATGCGTATGCATGAGTGACTGGCATGCGGCCTGAAGATCGTGTTTAAATGCGCAACTAAAATAATTGAGTTAATGCGTCAGTTGGCATAGAATGTTATTAGTGTGCCGTGATTTTGCGGCTGATTTGTTTTGAAATAGGATAGTTATATGGCGGTATGTCCAGTTTGTTCCGGTGAAGGGGAGCTTTGCCAAGAGTGTCCGAAGTGCCACAAGCATTATGTGGAAGCGGCAGATCTCCGTAAAGCTCAGTACGATGAGCTTCTTGGTGATATCGTAGGCGGTCAGTATGTGCCACTTGCGCTGATAGGCGAAGGCGGCATGGGCAAGATTTATCGCGCTCAGGCCAAATATACCGGTCAGGTGATTGCCCTTAAAATGCTCAAGAGCGAGTATATGGAAGACGAGACGCTCAGGGATCGATTCTTCCGTGAGGCGCAGGTTGTCGCGGCGCTGGATCATCCGCATATCGTCAAATTGTACAGCTGTGCCCCAGATCCTGCACATAATACGATTTTTATGGCAATGGAGCTGCTCAAGGGACGCACGCTGTTTGATATTCTGAGCAAGAGTGTGCCCGATGTCAACACGATGCTCAGATTCTTCCTCGAGATTGCGGATGCGCTTTCGGAAGCGCATAAAAAGGGCGTTTTCCACCGCGACCTGAAGCCTGAAAATGTCTTTATCGTGAAGGATGACAATGATGTCGAGCATGTGAAGGTGCTCGATTTCGGATTTGCTCGCCTGCAGGGGGCGGCGAAGAAGCTTACGATGGCTGGTGTCGCTTTCGGCACGCCGCACTATATGAGTCCGGAACAATGCATGGGCATGATCGATATCACGGCAGCTGTCGATGTCTATGCGTTCGGTGTGATGCTGTTTCAGGCTGTTTCCGGCGCTGTTCCTTACGACAGCCCGACGAATTCGCCGATGGAAGTCATGCATGCGCAGGTCTATGATCCCATACCGCCTTGCAAGCCGCGTCCGGAATATCACGTCTCAAAACGGCTGATCGAATGCATCTATAAGTGCATGAGCAAAGAGCCTAAAGACCGCTACCCTGACTGCAGCGCTGTATATGCCGATCTCAAGGAAATCGCGAAGGATAACGAGACTGTCAGCGCGGAATATGAGCGCAAGACCATGGTGAGTTCTGAAGTCATAGAGCCGCCGCCCGCATCTCCTGGAAAGAATAGTTACAAGCAGATTATCATCCTTGCGATTTTATTTGCTTTATTGGTGGCCGCAGCGATTGTGCTCGTGTTGCAGCTCCTCACGTAATATTGTGAAACGCTTGGGATTGATTTTAATTTTGGGGATGCTTTTGGGCGTATGCCCGATTTTGAATGCACAAGCATCCCCTGCGCTTCCCAGGCGTGCAATGCTTGAATTTTCGCTCGAATCGCGTCAGATCAGGCTGGTTTCAGCGGACGTGATGTACGGCGCTGAGACTGCTTTTGGACTCGGTCTGGCCTGGGCGCCTGCCTCTTGGTTTGCCGTGCATGGCTCGCTGAGCGCTTCTTGGCTTTGGTTTCCAGAAGGGGCGCTTGAGTCGCATTACCTCAGGAGAGAGGTTTGGGATTCGCATCTGGGGAGTCTCGGGCTTGAGGCATCCGTTGATTTCATGCTGCCTTCAGGCGTTGCCGGTGTGAGCGCGATGGTCGGCGGGCGCAGTTATTTTGCGAGATATCGCGCAGGGATTTTTACGCTCTATGCCGGATGTGGCGTCTTCGGGCAGCCGGTTTATGGCGAATCTCAGGAACTTCGCGCGATACGCTTTGGCGCGGATGTGCGTTTCTGGCTTCTCGATCATTTTGAAAAAATATTCGATGCGCATGCAGATCGCCCAGAAGTCGTGATTTATGTGAGATTTGCGCTGTAGCGCATCGTCATTGCTTCTGGCGTGCATGACTGCGTGGGGGCTTTGAAGCACAGAGATATGTTTGGCTCAGAGTCTGAGCGTCTTTGCTTCGCCCGGTGCGATGGAGATGCGTGAGGATGCATATTTGGCCTGCTCAAGCGCATTCGTGTCATAGCTTTTGAGCGTCTTGGACTTCGGGATGGCATAGACTTCGAGCTGGATGTCTTTGCCGAATGCGTTGAAGCCGCTGATGGCTGTCTGGGTATGCGCGACGAGGTGGAAGACGCGCTGAGATCTGTCATCGAGTCTTCGCGCGACGAAATAGACGTTCGGGTTGTCTTGCGCATAGACCACGATGCTGCCATCCGCCCATTCGAGAGAGATCGCTTCGCGTGTCGTGTGGTTCATCTTGGCATCGACTTTCAGATTGACGGTCTTTTTGACGCATTTTTTGTCGCAGGTGAGTGTCATGCGATAGTTGCCGGGTGCAAGCGAAAGCTCGAGGTCGCCGGATGCGTTGGCGTTGTATCGCTGTCCGTTGATGAAGGCGAAGGCGTTGTATGGAAATACGGGCTGCGTGAAAGATATTTTTTCCTGAGCTGTGTCTTCGGGTTTTGGGGGAGCGGCTGGTGCCGGTGGATCAGCTGGCGCGGGAGCGGTTTCTGCGACTTGTGGCTGTTTGGGCTGCGCCGGTTGCGTTTCCTGCGTCTTTTTTGGTGTTTTGATGCGATGCGGGCGATTTGCGACGACGGTCGCGATGGGCATGACTTCTATGGGAATATCAGCATCTGTGTCCTGCTGTTCGAGTGCATCTTCGCGCAGCGAGTTGATGATGAAATCGAACCAGCGCTCATAGAGGACGCTCATGAACGGGGATTCCGGTGCATCGTTTTCTCTGAGTGTCGGTTGTGTTTCGTCTGTGTTGATCTGTTCGGCGGCAGCAATCAACTCGGGGGCAGCTGCATTGTCTTCATCGATATTGCTGTCCTGCGCTTCGGTATCGTCGGGGGCAGGTTCTATGCTGTCGCCCCAGGGAATGAAAATGATACACAAAATCACGGCGACAGCCGCGATGGCCGCGATTCCGCCAATCAGCAGGCTCTTTTTAACCGCGCTGCCGGTGCGCAGGTTTTTGAGAAGATTGTTGGCCGTTTCATCGTCAGGATCGTACGCGAGGACGCAGTTGAGGTTTTCGAGCGCGACGGGAAGCATGCGCTGCCGGATGGCGAATTGCGCAGAAGTGTTGAGCGTGCCTTTGATTTTGGGGATGAGGACGGCGTTGTATGCATCCGGATCTTTGTAATATTTGGTGACGATCTCGGGATAATTCTCGAGCTTGAACGGGCGGAGCTGGTCGAGAAGAGCATTTTTAAGCTCAGCGACGGTCTGGTAACGCTCGCTGGGGTCAGTCTTGAGGCATTTGGCGACGACTTTGTCGATGTTCTTCGAGATAGTGAGCTGGCGTCTGCTCGGGAGCTGGTAGACGTTGTCGAGGATGGCCCTGAAGACAGCCATCGGAGTGGATCCCTGGAACGGCAGATCGTTGGTGAGCATGTAATAGAGGACGGTGCCCAGGGAAAAGATGTCGCACGAGAAGGTGTAATGCTGGCCTTCGATGATTTCCGGCGACATGTGTGCCGGGGATCCGATGAGGCTTCCGGATGCAGTCATGCGGTCAGCATCGAGCATTCTGGCGATGCCGAAATCCATGAGCTTGAGGACGCCGTCCGAGGAGAACATGATGTTTTCCGGCTTGATGTCTCGGTGGACGATGCCGGCCTTGTGCGCGTGTTCGATGGCATCGCAGAGGCTGCATGTCATGGCGATGGCCATTTCGGGGACTTTTGTGGGGTGTTTTTGTATAAATTCCTTGAGCGTCGGGCCTTCGACGAGCTCCATGACGAGGAATTGCGAGCCGGATTCGTCATCCTGGCCGGCGTCGAAAATTTCCACGATGTTCGACTGATGGAGCTTTGCGATGGCTTCGGATTCCCGGAGGAATCTGTTTGCGCTTTCCTGCTGTGTTGCGAGGAACGGGTGCAGAAGCTTGAATGCGACAGGTCTGTTGAGACGCATGTCGAGAGCCTTGTAGACGACAGCCATGCCGCCACGGCCTATTTCTTCTTCTATTTTGTATCGTGATGCGACAATGCGTGAAGACATGGGAAATCAACGGGCTTTGACATGAATGCGAGACGAAGCCATAAATCATGCTGAAATTATATCATTTCACAGCATTCGACCAAATTATTTTATCAGTTTGTGCGTGTCTTCGCCTATGCGGCGTTGCCGCATACGGCTCGTTTTTTTTGAGACGTTCCGTGGAACGTCTCTAACTCGCCTATGCGGCGTTGCCGCATACGGCTCGTTGGCGCATATAAATACCAAAAAGCGGCGCGTATCGGCAGATGCCGAAAGCGCCGCTCCAAGCGCGTCCGTATGCCCGCAGTTGCGGGCATAGGCGCGTTCCCGGAATCAGAGCTTCGAGCCGAAATCGTCGCTGAGGAGCAGCGCGAGTTTGTGGAAATCGCTGTCTGGGTTGATGTAGCGGACTTCGGTGACGAGTGTTTTGGGATCGACGAGGTCGCAGAATGGGACGAAGCAGTGATCGAGCTGCCCGACCATGGAGACCATGTGACCGTCGAGGTCTTTTTCGACGAGGGCGACATAAGCGCCGACACCGAGGCTGCAACCGAGCATGACGTCGAAGGCGTGCGGGGAGGCGCAGCGAGCCTCATAGCCGAGCTGAACGCCGTTGACCTTGACTTTGGGGAGGTTGCGTTCGCTGAGGCGTTTCATGATGAGCTTTGCGACGAGGTGTCCGATATGGATGTCGCCCAGCGAGATGTGGCCGTGTTCGTCGCGTGTGGTGGAGGAGAGGAAATCGGGGGGGAGTTTTTCCGCGAGGCCTTCGGCGAGGACGACGACGCCGAATTTCTGCCGTCGTGCGCGGCGCGCCATGATGAGCTCGACGATGTGGTCGACGAGGACATCGAGATCGAGGTAGCCGTCGAACTGTTTGCCGGCGGCGGCCATGAGTGCGGGAATGTCTTCGACGCCGACGACCATCTGGGCTTCACCGGCCATTGCGACGCCATACGAGAGCCAGCCAGCCTTGCGGCCCATGCATTCGGCGATGAAGTAGGACTGTCCGGCACGCGCATCGGCTTCGAGGTTTCGGATTTCCTGTGCCATGAAGTTGACGGACGTGAAGAAGCCGAATGTGAAGTCGATGCCGTTGTAGTCGTTGTCAATCGTCTTGGGGAGGTGGATGACGCGGACTTTGTGGTCGACGTTCGCGTGTTTCTGATATTCGTAAAGTTTGTTGGCAGTTTTGAGCGTGTCATCGCCGCCGATGGAGATCAGGGCATCGATGCCGAGGCTGCGCAGGCCGTTGTATGTGCGGCAAAGCGGGGCGGTTTTTTCGGCGTCGTCGAGGTCTGCCGGGCAGGTGATCATTTTGCCGGGATTCGCGCGGGCGGTACCGATCATGATGCCGCGCTTGTTGCGTGCTCCGACAATCCTGTCAAAATTGAGGATGATGTATGCGTCGCCTTCGACGAGCGGCATGCGCTCCTCGTCAAAGTTCTGAAGTCTGGAATAGCCGTGAAGGAAACCGACGACTTCGATGCCGGCTTTCACAAAGGCCAGCGCTGCGGATGAAATGACGGCATTCGCGCCAGGGGCAGGGCCACCGGCAAAGAGAATACCAACGCGACGAATACTCGATTTTGCATCTGCCATTTTTTTCCTCTCTTAAGACTGGGTAAAGTCAAAATGCTCTGACGTGCCCGTGACGATATGTCACAACCCACATGCGCCTGAGATACCACATCTGCACAGCCGGGGGTATGATTTTTTGTTACAGCGTGGACTATTCAGATTCTTATGATTCAGCTGTAGTTCTGAGAAATTTTGCAATAGGCACTAGGCAATAGCTGGCATGATAAAGATTCTGGCTTTTTAAGTACACGGCTTGGCCGGAGAGCGAATGCCGCAGTGCGGCGCCCGCGATAACAGAAGTTGTCTTCCAAGGCTGAATTGGAGCCGCGCCAGCGAAAGTCTTGTCTTTAAGGGTATTGCCGTAAATTTATATATATGCGAGACTTGTAGTCAGTGTCCGCTTTGTGCGTGCAACATGACAGACGGTATCGAGGATTATGGAGGATTTTGCTCGGCATGTCTGCGCTTCGTGAGGGGAAGGTCATGAGAACTTTTTGGATCATACTGAGGGATGCGGTCATCATCTGCGCGGTGATTGCTGTCGCCGGCATACTCATCAATGCAGTCCGTCCGGATGGGCTTCCGTTCATCGCGGATAAGCCTTACGACATTTTCGTGCCGTGTCCGGAAGCGCTCGGCACGGTGGAAATGATTGCACCGGGCGATTCCAGGCTTACAGATGGCAAGGCATTTATTGTCGATGCGCGCTCGCAGGAGGAATTCGATGCCTGGCATCTCGACGGCGCAGTCTGCATCACTTACGACTATCTCGAGCCGATCTCTGATGAGGAACTCAAAAATGTCACGCTCAATATCGTGAACAGCGGCAAGGAACGGCTGATTGTGTATGGCGACGGGGATGGCGGACAGGGCTCGACAGGCTATGAGCTTGGCCGCGAACTTGCCGGCAAGGGCGTTTCTCATGTGTTTATCGTCGAGGGCGGTGCGGATGCGGTCCGCAAGTCTCGGTGAGATCTGCGGATCAATTCAGAAATCGGATTATTCTCAGAGGGCGTCATGACAGAACAGGTTTCACGTTTTGAAAGGTTCCAGAAACATCCTGCGCACAGCTATGTCGCGCTTTTGGTGCGTCTCTATCTCGCATGGGTGTTTATCTCGGCTTGTATCCACAAGATCATCATGCCAGAGTCGTTTGCTGTGGATATCGCGACATATCAATTTTTGCCGCTCGTGTTCATCAATCCGCTCGCGATCGTGCTGCCCTACGTGGAGCTCGCAACAGGCGTGATGCTCGTGACCGGCACAAAGGCGCGCTCGGCCGCGCTGATGGTCTGCGGCATGATGGTCATGTTTATGATCGCGCTCACGCATGCGCTCATGCACGACCTCAGCATCTCATGCGGCTGTTTTGCCTCCAATGCCGCCGCCGCTTCCGACCCGATCTCTCCATTGACAATGCTTCGCGATACCGCTTGGCTGCTGCTTGCGGTCTATGTCGTCGTGTTCGATACGAACCCGATTGGCGTCGATCGATGGCTCAAGAAGCGAAAGGATGCGGCTAAAGTTTCGGCGGAAGCAGAACCTGAGGCTTGAAAAAACGGCACAGAAGATGCTTATGCCTGTGTCTCTTTCGGCCCGGCGGTGTATCTGAGGCTGAGCTGCTCGCCGATGGCAGAACGCTATCTGCGCGCTCGCTTGTGAACATGAGCGCTTTTCGGGCTGCTTCTAAGTGTCTGGCAAGCCCAAACAGCTCAGTTTTAGGGCATCCGGTATGCGAACACCGCTGAATAATTGCTTGAACACAGATCAATTGGAGTGGAAATCATGAAGAAAGTGATGTTTTTTGTTGGCCTTTTGACGATGTTTATCACCGGACATGCTGCTGCGCAGACACCTGGATGTGATGCGCTCGAGGGGGCCGCCAGAGATACGGCAAATCAGGCGATGTCATCGATCCATGCCTATGGATGCTGCACAGATTCAGTCTCGGATTGCCTCAAAAAATCCGATTCTTCATGCAAGACATCAGAATTGCTCGCCAATGAAATCTGCAGGCTTGCAAAGAAAGGCAGCTCGCTGAAAGATATCGAGGATGCTGTTGCCAGGCGTAAAAAAGTGATGGATCCTGCCGCCAAGACGTTTGCCATCGAAGTGCTGCCTGAACATATCTGGGGAAATCCCGATGCCAAAGTCATCCTGAGCGTCTATCTGTGCGGTCGGTGCCCATACTGCTCACGCCATGTACCGCTGCTGATCCGAACGCTCGAAGCTTCATCGCTCAAGGACAAAGTTGCAGTCAACCTGCGCTATTTCCCGATTAAGGCGCACACGAATTCTACGCCAGCCGCGCTTGCGATTGAGGTGTCTGCACAGATGGGGCAGGCTTGGCCTTATCTGATCAAATCTTACGAGAATTTCGATGCATTCTCGCTTGCGAAGATTACCGTTTGGGGCCAGGAACTCGGCATGGATACCGAGCGCATGAATGCCCTGATGAAAGATCCCAAAATCCGAGCGAGCGTCGCCGCCTCCAAAAAAGAAGGACTTACTAATGGTGTCACAACCACGCCGACGTTTTTCCTCAATGGCCGACGTATCGAAGGGACTTTCGATGTCGAAGCCATCATGAGCATGCTTCATGAAGCAGTGGGGGAGTGAGGCGACTATTTAACGCGCATTTAATTGTTTGGGCTCGCCTATCCCCCTGCGGGGGATACAGCGAGCATGCGCGGCCTATTGCCTGCGGCAATACGGCGCGCTGTGGCTTGGGGGGGCACAAGAATGTACGCAAACGCGAAAAACTATGGTATAGGTACACGCAGGGCTTTTGAAGGGGGCAGGAGCCAAGAGACATTTTAACATTATGTCTATACGGAGAGTAAACGAGATGTTCGCAGTTGCCTATCTAATTCATTTTCCTGAGGAAGAAGATCCTCGCATGGAATCAATACAGCTATATCCGTCATTCGACGAAGCTGAAAAAAGAACAAAAGAACTCATTGATGAATTTATTAGTGATTATGGTGAAGACATGATTGAATACGCGACAAAAGAAAGTCCTGTTGCAGTGATGTACAATGGCGATGTGGACTGCATACGCTTATATAAAAGAAGTGAGCAAATAATATTAACAAATCATTCCGAGAGTGCTGCCATGCAGTCATTTCACGAAATCATCCAGAACATTCGCGTCACGTCCACTAACGCTAAACAAGCCGGTACTCGCTTTGAGGTCTTGATTTTGCGCTGTTTTTTAGCGACGCCACTTTATAACGTAAAGCAAAGAATTGGAGGTATTTATGAAAATTACGCGTAAGATATTTGTATCCGGGCTTGTTTTAGCCTCAACTTTCTGTTTTGCAGGCTGTGACGATGCCAAAAGCTCAAGCGATCTTGATCTCGTCTGCGATGCCTTTTATAATCATTATCTTGACGAACACACTCAGATTATCAAAATGCTGAGTTCATCGCAATCCAGCCAGCTTAAAGAGACATTCCATGATGAATGTGTTAAGACTGCAACTGAACGTCCTGCATGTAGTGAAGAGATTGTCGCATATCAAAAGTGCCTGCTTATCGATCATTCGATGCCTTTGTCAGGAGACGAGGATGCGGAATGCGCGGAATTATATGACGAGGATTCTGAAGAATTTCAAGCCTGTTCAGATAAAGTACACCAAGAATTAAGTGAGTGCAATGGCTTTGCGAATACTTTAAATAAATGTTATATAGAACATGCCAAGGAATTTGAAGAATATGAAAGGAAATGTATTGAAGCTGGCAGATGTGATGAGTATGGCGATCCCAGAGAAGAATGGGCAGATACAAATCATCTGCTGAACGAATGGGGCTTTGAGGTGGATGATTAACTATAGAGGTAGATTTTTGTTGGACATGCAAGGATTAACTCTTTGTAAACATTGAGGAAAGTTATACCGACTTCTGAAATTTTATAAATCGTTCCATATCAAAGGGGGATTAGGCTTCTGTCCATTCGCCCCATGCTCCTCCAAGAATGTTATAGCATTGTGGTGGGAGCATGGGGAGATTGAATGCTCACATCACTCCACTTCAATCTGGAATGGCTGTGGTGTCTGGTTAGTGAGATTGTAGCCGAAGCCGGATTTGAGGGCGTTGTCGCTTTCGACGGCTTTTTTAGCGTCTTTCATGTAGTCATCCCATGTTTTTGATGTATTTCCAAGCGTTTTAAATACTTCAGCTGCGGCATAAGGAATCTGGCGCAGATACCAGATGTTATAAATTTTATTGCCTTCACGCGCGGGAAGTTCGTAATATGTTTCATTATGGATTTTTTGATAGACAGGTGAGTAGGTTCGGATTTTATCTTTAAAATTGCGATCCATGCCGTATATGATTGCGAGTTCGTAATAAGTATTGAGAATGATATCTTTGTCGAGTTTGCCGGTTTTGGCCAGTGTGATTGCTGTGATGCCTGTGACTGCCTTTTGAATAGATTCAACATAGAGTGGGTCGAGCATCGGGCAGGTGTCTTCCTCGCCACGGTTGCTTTCCAAGCATGGCTTGAGTGCGGATTTGATGGAGAAAAATTGAGCGGGGTCTTTGCCTGTTTCGAGCTTGATCTGGTCGACGACTGCGTTCACGAGGTCAATCTTGGGCAGTGCGAGCAAGGCTTTCCGGGCTGTGCTGGAGAGTATTCCGGCATCGCTTTGGGGATTGAGGATGAATTCATAGGACGCTTCAAGGCCGCGTTTGTACCATTCGATGGCCAGTTTTTTATCTGGCTTGATGTTTTTTGAGCCCTTGTCGTAGAGCATGGCCAGGCGGATAAGTTTAATCTGGTCGTATACCGAAAGGCTGCTAAATCTTTTGGTTAGTGCTGCTTGTTTATAATTTTCGAATGCTTTGTCTGTATTTTGGATATCAGCTGGCCCAGAGTCATAAATTTCTGCAATTTGCATATAATATTCTGCGGAATATAATGGGTTGTCTGAGGCATTGATGGCATTCTGATACCATTTGAGTGCATTGATATAGTCTTTGTTATCTCTATAGTCTTCGGCAATTGCGGAGGCATGATTTGCTGCGCTGATGAAATCTTCTGCTCTCAGTGCATATTCATAGGATTTTTGACGATCTGGTTTGATATCATTTTCTTCGAGGATGCAGTGATAATCGTAATTATCATTATAGATGTCGGCCAATATACTGGCAGCATCTGTGTCTTTATCTGCCTCTGCGCTGAGGTACCATTTGAGGGCTTCTTTGGCTTTATCTGAATCGCCGCAGCTATATTCTTTATAGAGCTCTGCGAGCATTAATTTGGTATCCGGATAGTTATTTTCCGCAAGGGGACGAAGGATGTCTTCTGCTGCTGGCGCCTCCAGGTCTGAATTGAAGCGGCAGTCTGCTTCTTGCAGGCGAGCGAGCTGCAGGCGTGCTTCGATATGTGAGGGATCTTGAGCGGCCTGAGCGAGCCATCGGCTTGCGAGTTTGAAGTCGATGCCGTAGTCGAGCATGTGTTCGGCGCGAAAATCGAGATCTCTTTCGCTCCAGTAGTGTTCACGCTCATCTTCAGTCATTTTTTCGAGCATGGCTTCAAGCTCGGGGTCGTAGCCTTCATCGCCGCAGTCACTTTCGTGCCTGTTTTCTGGCGTTCCGATGTCGTAATTGAACGAGCAAGTCACGTCAAAGCTGTGAGGAAAGCCGCGTCTGATATGTGGCCATGGATGGGTTTCGCTTGCGTCCTTTTCGATTTCATCAGCTTTTTGTAAATCTTTGGGCAAGTCGAGACCGTCGGCATATTTCATTGCGAGGATGAAGCTGGCGTCTTTGTTTCCGCCATCGAGAGCCTTTTGGAGCCATGCATTAGCGAGTTTTGGGTCTGCTGGGCGTTCGAGGCCCATTTCGTAAATCATGCCGAGGTGATATTGTGCATTAGGGATTCCGTGGGCGGCTGCGCGCTGTATCAGCTCGAAGGCCCGGGCTTTATCGGCTGGCACGACGACACCATTCCAATACATCATGCCGAGGACATATTCGGCATTGCCGTAGCCGCGTTTCGCGGCTTCTTCCAGCCAGGCGATGGCGTCTTTGTCTGTATCGGAGATTTCCAGAAAATTTGGTGCCGTATAAAACAGGGTCGGGTTGCTCACAAAGGACGCGAGCAGATGCTGATCGCTTATTTCGCTTTGGTAGCGCACGCGTTCTCGCTTCATTTCAAAGGCGCTGAGCGTGTTGTCGGTCGGCTGGCCGTCTTTCAGATGATCGACGCCGCCAATGTTATCGCGATACATCATGCTCAGGATGAACATGGCCGCTGGATCCTTGGCTTTTGCTTTGGCGATCCACTGCATGGAATCGGGCATCGGGGAGGGATCTGGTACGAAGTCGATCTTTTCGGTCTGTGCGGCGGATTTCGGCGCATTGGTGGTTCCGGCGCATCCGGAGAGAAGCATTGGCAGCAGGGCGGCAAGAAATATCGAGGTTCTGAATGTAAACATGACAACTCCTGAAACAGTGAAAGCGACACTATCATTAATATAGTCTATGTGGTCAGGTGTTCGCAATCGTAATTGCAAGTTTGAGAGGCTTGGAGGGGCAGATCGCATTTGGGGCGCAAGGCGACGCCGGTTCTCAGGGAAGGTCTGAACAATTGCTGTGTTTTGGACAATAGTATTTTTGACACATAAGTTTTGTGCAGGCGAGACGCCCGCACACCCAGGAGGTTTTCGAATTATTCAGAGCGACCTTAGGGACAGATTGGGAGGCGCCGCCTTGGGAAGCGCGTGAGGCGCGTATCACTCGTGCTCTTTTGAGGATGGCGCATCTGGCATATTGAACGGCTGCAGCACTTCATAGAGTTTGTAATTGCAGTATTCGGGAAGATCGTACAGGTCATCTGATGGTATATAAATTTGATGCGCTTTATCTATATAAGATTCCCATTTTTCTTTTTTCTTGAGTGATTTGAACGATGCTTCAATGCCTTTTATGAAATGTCCCATATACCATATATGATACATGGACATCAGATCGTCATCTGTGTAATATCCAATATTTGTCGTCAGTATTGATTTGCAGATCGGTGACATGCCCTTGAGCCTGTCGCGGTAGAGGATATCATTTCCCCAGAAGATGATGTGATAATAAAAGGTCATGTCGATCATGGCTTTATCGATTTGCTGATCTTTCGCGATGGCATAAGCAGCGATTGCGGTATAGGCATCTTGAATCGCTTTATTGTATGAATGGCGCATCAGCTCGATTGTTCCGATATCATGGGCGTATTTATCAAAATCCCATTTTCTGAGTATGTCTCGGATAATAGGCGATGTTTCCGGATCGGTGTTTTCTTCAGAGGATATGCTTTTTTCGACCAGAGCTTTGAAATCATACATCGGCTGTTTTCGCAGGAACTGTTCGGCATGCACGAGGTCTTCGTAGGCATCGCGGACATGACCTGTGCTTCTGAATGATTCGAGCGCGCGTTTGTACCATTCGAGCGCGCGTTCAAACTCTCCTTGTTCCTCATATATGCGCCCGAGCTGCGCCGCTGGCTCGAAGAGCTTATGAGGGCCGATTAAATAATAATTCTGTGCTTCGAGCGCAAGTTTATAATATTCAATAGATTTCGCTTTATCATGAACAGCGCTGTATATTTCATGATCATCGCCATAGATGCGCGCGAGCGCGAGAAGGGCATCTGTATATTCAGAAGTGATTGTCAGGCCGTTTTGCCGCGCGATATCGAGTGCATGCTGATAGGACTGTATGGCTTGATCCAGCTGGTGCTGATTTTCATACAGGTATGCTTCTTCGATGGTCGCCATGAGATTGATCATGGGCGGGAGGACTTCATCAGCGATGTCGTCGAGGCTTGGTGCGTCTGGCGCGTTTGGCGCGGGAACTTCGGCAGCCTGTGGTGCCGCAGTTTCTGTCGTCTGCTGGAGGCTGTGGTAACAAGCCGTCATCAGGCAAGTCGAGAGCATGATCATGGTGATTGGATTAGGAATGTTGCATGCAGTCATCGTTCATCTCCTCAAGTTTAGCGAATTAGGATCTGGGGATTGGATAAAATGGTGTGTCGCGCCTATCGCGTTGCGATACGGCGCGGTTTGGCGCCGTCTATCGCGTTGCGATACGCCGGCGCGTTCATCTGACAGGGCGGCGCGTATGGGCTGTGCCCATAGCGGCGCTGCGCGAGCCGTATGCGCAGCATAGGCCGCGCCTGAAAACTCTGATGCTTGGCGCTGAGGAATATCGATCAAACATTGCGAAAACCATGCGAGCTCCATCGGCATTGGGCGCAACACGCGCCTGGCGGCCATTATATACGAAAGCTAGGAAGTGGCTCAATCACTGTATTGGGGTTATCTTGACGCGCGTATTTTTATAGATTTTGAGAGGGATATGGGGCTCTTGTTGAATGTTTGAAGAATGATGGGGCAGAAGTTCAATTGTGTGGGGGGAAAGACGCGACTGTGTCTGATTGCATGTGATATAAGATTATGATATTTAATAATGGAGAAGGTGATCGCAATGTTTGGCTGTTCTGGAAGTATGGCTATGGATTTTGCGATATATGCGTTATGAAAATGTGTTGAGTTTGGGAGGAGGGGGATTTGAAAGGCATACAGTGGAAAGAATTCGTGGATGTCGCTTATTTGGGGGCAGATGCGTTTATGCGTTATCACAACAGAATATTCCAGTATGGGGGGTATTACGATACATGCTATTGTATATATATTTGCGCATGGACTGATAAAGAACCATGTGATGATGTCACTGAAGTGCTGGAAATTACATCTGATTCAAATGAAGCTATTTGGCAAAAATTTCTTAGTGCCAAAATCTTTGACGGCAAAACGATTGAAGAAGCCGGTGATGAAGTGGAATTCTTATACTGGGGGTAATTAGAAATTATTATCTTTTATCATTGAAAGCCCTATGATGTGTGTGCATTGGGGATGCGCGCGTATCGAGCGCCAGCGAGATAGCGCGAAAGGCGGCGCGTATGGGCGGTGCCCATAGCGCCGGTGCGCGAGCCGTATGCGCAGCATAGGCCGCGCCTGAAAAAACGTCACGAGAGGGCGTGCTGCGCTTCGAACTCGGAGAGCTGCTGAGGGGTGTTGCAGTTGAGGAGGGCGTCGTGTGCGGCATCGATGTAGGCGCAGGGATAGGAAGTGGTGAGATCGCGCAGGGAGTGCATGGGCAGGCTGGCGTTTCGCATGAGGTCGGCGATTTCGGCGGAGATGCGCATGGGATGGCCGGGCTTGCCGTGCCAGGTGAGTACGGAGAGGGGCGCTGGTGGGGCGTCGAGCAGTGCGCGGAGATCGTCGGGGTGTACGCAGAGGCAGTCGACAGGCCATTGAATGATGTCTGAATGTTCAGGGATTGCTTGAAGTGCGCAGAGCAGTGTTTCGAGCATGAACGTGGTCTGCCAGTTTGGGTTGTGTGCCCAGATGATGTCGAGGTCGCGGTGTGTGTCGCGGACTTGCTGGCATTGTGCGCCTGTGACGGCGACGATATTGCGAATGTCGACCTGATGGAGCGTGTGCACGATATGGCGGAGAAAGGTCTGACCGTATATGGTGCAGAGGGCTTTATTTTGTCCCATTCGGGAGCCTGCGCCGGCTGCGCAGATGGCGGCATAGGTGTTCATGGTGGATTTGAGGGACAAAAAAAGCGCTGTTTTTGAGGCAGCGCTTTGAAATTAATTGAGGCCTGAATTACTTGGCTTCGGGATTGGAGATATCGATGGTGCCGTGTTTCTCTTCGTACTGGACGATGCCGTTGGAGAGGGTGACGGCGAGTCGCTTGGCCTGTTTCGGGCTCATGATGATGCGGCTGTGGACTTTGACTGGGTTCTGGCCGGGCTGAACGAATGCGAAGTCAAGGATGAACTCGCTGTCCATGTTGCTGACGATCGCGAGGTTGGCATAGAGGCCCTGAGCGGTGGCTTCATTGATCTGGAACTGGAGGCCCTGCGGCTGTTTTTTTTCGTCTGCCATGATAAATTTCCTAAAGGCAAAAGGGTTATCGAAGAAAATTTCCATTGCTGGAAACAACGCCGGGCAATTTAGCGAATGCCGGCATAAATGTAAAGATTATTTATAGAACCTCATGACGCCGCGAATGGAGCCGAGGATCTGGAAATCGACGTTATCTTCGGGGCGAATGATGATGGGGTCCATGTCGGGATTGGAGGGGATAAGGTGTACGATGCCCTTGCGTTTTTCGTATCTTTTGACGGTCGCGCAGCCGTCGAGCATGGCGGCGATCATTTCACCATCTTCGGCGGTCTGCTGAGGGCGTACAATGACGAGGTCGCCGGGCATGATGCCGTCGCCAATCATGCTGGTGCCGCGCACGCGGAGCGCGTAGGTATTGTCTTCGCCGCGGCAGAAGAGTGCGGGATCGACATCGATGTCTTCGTCGAAATTTTCTTCGGCAAAGATGGGGGCGCCGCAGGCGATGCGTCCGAGGATGCGCAGTTTCTTGTGCGAAGCGGTCTGGGGCTCAGTATGGCGTGCCGGGGCTTGGCGGCGCGGTTTGGATGCAGGTGCGTTTTCTTCGCGGCCTTCGAGGATTTTGAGGCCTTCTTCACGCGGGACGAGCGGGCGAATCGCGCGGCTCTTGAACCCGTCTTTCTCGATGAACCCCTTGCGCGCGAGCGCTTTCAGATGTTCCACGACGCCGTTCGTAGACTTGATGTCAAATGCATCCGCAATCTCTCGCACTGTCGGCGGATAGTGGTTTTCCTGAACATAATCGTAAATATATACATAAACGCCTGCCTGCCGTTTTGTCAGTGCTTTTGTCATTGCTCCCCTCCTCTGCATGTTTAGGAAATCGGACGTGTATGCAGATACATATCCTGTTCAATGCAGTTAGTTCATCATTTGTTCATTGTCAATTATATAATCAAAATTCATGTGATTTTGTTTCATGGTTGAGGAGACAGGTCGCTTGGCAAAACAAGGCTGCAGTCAGTAGTCAGTAGTCAGTAGTCAGCAGGCAGTAGTCAGTAGTCAGCAAGTAGCAGGCAGGCGTGAGCATGATCATTCTATTGCCGGATGATGCAAATGGAGCCTGTAGTGGCTGAATGAGACACTTCTGGCTGAATGGTCATCAAAAAGTCAGGAGTTCCGAGAGCTATCATTGATGTTCACTCAGGCTGAAGCCAAGCTTTTCAAGCGCTTCGAGCGTTTCACACAGCGGAAGGCCGACAACATTTGTATAGGAACCCCTGATTTCTTTTACAAAGCGCGCAGCTTTGCCCTGAATGCCGTAAGATCCAGCTTTGTCCATGGGCTCTCCTGTGCCAATATACCAGGCAATCTGTGCTTCTGTCAGTGTGGTGAAATGCACTGCTGTCTCTGTGAAAAAAACGAGTTCGCGACTGCTGGACATGTCAATCACGCATACGCCTGTATAGACGGAATGCACATCGCCACTCAAAAGGCTGAGCATTCGGTGCGCGTCTTCTTTGTCATGTGGTTTGCCCAAAATCTCCCCGGCATGCACGACAATCGTGTCTGCTGCGATGATATGGTTGTTCGTATGTTTATAATTTTGCGCGACGCAAGAGGCCTTTTCTCGTGCCATGCGCTGAACAAAGTCGATGGGGTGTTCGCCTTCTTTTCGTGATTCGTCGATGTCTGCCGCTTCTGTCTGTATAGTCAGTCCCGCGCTTTCCAGAAGCTGTTTGCGGCGCGGGGATGCGCTTGCCAATATGATCATGTCTGTATTCCTTTATATGGGATGTCTGATAATGCTGCCACAACAAAGCCGTTCCCAACTCCCCCTGGCGTACGCAAAGCACCGATTACCCGGGGTTGCGCCTTTCAGGCTTACCCCGGGCTACTATCTTGCACCCCTGCGGGGTGCAAGAGGAATGTCTTTATTGTTGTTTTTGACTTTGCGCACACCTTTCCCGAATCCCCCATATCCAAACCAACCATTGCCTTTCTTTCTGGAGGGGGTGTGGGGGAACCTTCTTTCTTTTGGCACAAAAGAAAGAGGTTCCCCCACGCATGCCTCCCCAAAACCTAACCATTGTCGCCGATGCCGAGGACGCGGATGACTTCGCTGATCGGGATTTCTTCTTTGCCGAGTTTGTGCAGTGCGCTTTCCAGAAGCGTGTTCATGCCGTCAGAGCGCGCGGCGCGCATGAGCTTTTCGGAATTTGCCGCGTCGTGGATGAGGCTGCGCATGGTCGGGGTGATTTCGAGCACTTCGAAGATGCCAGTCCTGCTGAACATGCCTGTCTTGCGGCAGTCCGGGCAGCCGGTGCCTTCGGATATGCGCAGCGCGCGGCGCTGCGTTGAGGACTGTCTCAGGCCGAGCATTGCCATCTCGTTTTCGTTCATCACACGTGTCGTCTTGCAGACCGGGCAGATCTTTCGCACGAGACGTTGCGCGATACAGCCGATCAGGCACGATGACAGCAAAAATGGCGGAATGTTCAGATCGAGCAAGCGAGTGATTGCCGAGGGCGCGTCATTTGTGTGAAGTGTTGAGAGCACCAGATGGCCAGTCAAGGCAGCCTGTACTGCCATGTGCGCCGTCTCTTCGTCGCGGATTTCGCCGACCATGACGACATCGGGATCTTGTCGGAGCACGGTTCTGAGCGCATGCGCAAAATCAAGCCCGATTTTGGGCTGAATCTGCACCTGGTTGAAGTCTTCGCACACCATTTCCACGGGGTCTTCCACAGTCGTGATGTTGATTTCCGGGGTGCACAGGCGTTTGAGCGCGCTGTAGAGCGTCGTCGTTTTGCCGCTTCCGGTCGGGCCTGTGACGAGAATCATGCCGGTCTTTGCCGCAAGCATGCGGCGGAACTTTGCGAGTTCAGTTTCGTCCATCCCGAGGCCTTCTATGCCCGTGAACAGCTTTCCGGAATTGAGCACGCGGATGACCAGTTTCTCCCCAAAAGCGACAGGCATGGTTGAAACGCGAAGCTCGATTTCTTCATCCTGGTATTGAGTTTTGATGCGGCCGTCCTGCGGGCGGCGTTTCTCCGCGATATCCATGCGAGCGAGCATCTTGAGGCGCGACACGATCGGCGCATGCACGATAATCGGAAGCGTGTGCACGACATGCAGCACGCCGTCTATTCTCAGGCGCACAACACACTGCTCGCGGCGCGGTTCGATGTGGATATCTGTTGCGCGCTGATTGAATGAGTAGTTCAGAAGGTAATCTACTGCATTGATGATATGGCTGTCGGAAGTGTCGATATCCTCGAGCTTTCGGATTGTCATGAACTGCTCGAGGTTGCCAATGGCCAGCGCGACCTGATTGCTTGCGGTGGTCTGCTCTGTCGCCGCTGCCGTGACGCTCGTGCGGAACCCATAAATCTCCGAGATGCAGCGGAGGATCGAGCTCTTTGTCGAGACGACCGTGCGGATGTCGTGACGGCTGGTTGCGCGGATCATGCGCACGAGCTCTTCGTTGTTCGGATAATTCGTCGCCAGCGTCAGTGTGTTTCCTACAAGCGATATCGGCAGGATGACGTTGAGCTTTTCATAATTCTGGCTGAACGATTCCGAAATCAGCTTTGCGTCGAGCCTGAGCGGGTCTATGCGCAGGTATTCTGCACCTTTGGATTTCGCCCAGAGTTCGGCGATGGCTTCTTCGTCAAAGTCGCGACCATCATTCTGTTTGGCGCCCGACGCGAGCAGGATTTCGATCGGATCGGGGTCATAGCGCTGGTTAGGGGCGTTGCGCGTCTTTTCGTTGATGACTAGCCTGCGGATGACGCTCTGACGCACGCGGATCATCTGGTGCTGGTCAGGGGAAAGTATATTCTGGGCCTCGAGCAGCTTGAGCAGGTCGAGGAGTGCTGTCTGTTTAAAATCCATGAGCTGTTGCCTGTGTCGTTTGCGGACTCGAAACAGTCCGTGTCCAGCTTTATATCATATTAAGGAAGGTCTGAACAATTGCTGGCTTTTGGACAATAGTATCTCTGGAACATAAGTTTTGTGCGGGCGAGACGCCCGCATCCCCAGGCGGTTTTCGAATTGTTCAGAGGTTCCTTAATAGGCGGACTGAAAAACGCCGGTTTGGATTGCCGCGAATCGTGCCTTGCACGCGAAACCGCTGTATAATCGCCAGGCCAGGCAATTCACCTGGTGTTGTAAATAAAGGAGACATGATGTCGGAAAAAATATCGCTCAAGCATGCAGTCGGCCAGCTGATTGTGGCCGGTTTTGAGGGCACTCGGTTGCCCATCCCGCTCATTGGCGCGCTGACCAAAGGGGAGGTTGGCGGTGTGATTCTGTTCGCGCGAAATTTTGAGTCACGGGAGCAGATATGCGAGCTGACGCGGCAGATTCACGCGATTGAATCACCCTATCCAATCTGGGTAGCCGTCGATCAGGAAGGCGGAAAAGTTCAGCGCATAGGCGAAAAATATGGCTCTGCGACGATTCCTGCCGCACTTGATATCGCGCAGACAACGCCTGAAAATGCACATGATATCGCGCGTGCGACGGCAGATGATCTCAAGTCGCTTGGCTTCGATATCAATTTCGCGCCCGTCCTCGACATTCACACCAATCCCGACAATCCGATCATCGCGACGCGCGCGTTTGGCAAGACCCCTGAACAGGTCATCAAGTTTGCGCTACCGACGATGCGCGGCCTGATGGAAGGCGGAATCATTCCGTGCGGCAAGCATTTCCCCGGGCATGGCGATACCTCGACGGATAGCCATACAGATCTTCCGCTCGTCACGCATTCGCTGGATCGCCTTCGCTCTGTCGAATTCAAGCCGTTCAAAGCCGCGATCGATGCGGGCATTCCGATGATCATGTCCGCCCACATCGTCATGCAGGGGCTCGGAGAGCGTTTCCCGTCAACGCTTTCGCCGAAAGTGATGCATGACCTGTTGCGCGCGGAACTCGGCTTTGAGGGCGTGATTGTCAGCGATGACCTCGAAATGGATGCCATTATCGACAGCTTCAGCACGCAGAAAGCGGTGCTTCTGGGCCTTCGTGCCGGTGTCGATATGTTTCTCGTCTGCCGCTCGCAATACCTCTGGCTGCCTCTGTGCAAGCAGATCGTCGAGCATGCTAAAACAGACCCCTCGCTTGAATCGCGCATCTATGAATCTGCGCGCAGGGTCTTGAAGCTTAAAAATATGGAGATTTGATCGAAGATCGTTTTATTGTGTGGGGGTGTTTTTTGTGGGGGGGTGGGGGGGGGGGGGGG
>JAFUEE010000105.1 GCA_017464085.1 Pseudomonadota bacterium | reverse complement strand
TGCGTGAAATTCTGAATTGGATACGTATTAATTTGTTCTCAAACGAAATTCTCGACGATTACCTCATACCTAAGATGACTGAACCTATTGTGAATCCTCAGCTTGCGCTGTTCTGAAAAGTTGTGGGACAGCAGTGCTATTTGGCATAGAGTATACATCTAATAATTTTAGTGAGCTTAAGGAATGGATTGTTTCTGGTATTGGTAAGAATGTATATACCAAACGTGTGCCAAGTAATGATGTTACATGTATTGAGCAACTAGTACCTGAATCATCACACTGGTGCTATTTTCAACCAATCGATGGACATTTGGCTGGAGTAATTTGTTTTTATAATAATTCTGTATGTAAACGGTTTCTTGATTTTGGTATTGTGGATTATCCTGATAAATATCCTAATGGATTTATATGTGATTGGAAAAATCAACGTGAATACACACTACTTGATCTAATTTCTTTGCCTGAGGATGAGATCGCAAATAATATTGCTGGTTTTCAGAAGCGATTGAAATTAAATGGCAACTTGGGAAGATAGGGCTTCCGTTATTTGAAAAATAATGTAGCAGCTCCTTATCATACGTTGTGAAACCGATAAACACAGAGCGAGTGCTCACATTGGGCGGCGTATCGGCGGCATCGCCGCCGATAGCCCGAAGATAATGAGGGGCTACTACCTCTTTGCAAGCACCACTGGACGGAAAAAGCACTCGCGTAGCGAACAATTGGCAGATAGAATGCATTCCATGCGCCATAGTTTTGTAATTCTGCTATACTTAATGCGTATCACTGCGCGGTGATACCGCGAATGTGATGATATATCAACAGCAAGCTGATTTAATCTATACGAAGTCCTTATCAACTAAGGCGCATGGGAGGCAAAAGTGGATAAGCAGATATGTGTGATAGAAGGCAGGAAAGCCACGTTACACAAAAGCCAGCGAGTGAGTTTGCCGCTGATTGTTCTGAACCATTATAGCGATGACGGCGCAGCGATCATGGCTGAGCTGTTGGCGCAAGGCTCGACAGAATGTAATCTGCTCGTCGTGAATCAGCTTCGTTGGGAACATGATATGACGCCCTGGACCTGTCCACCGCTAGGCAGACATGAGCCATCCTGCAGCGGCGGTGCGGATGAGTATTTGAAACTTTTGAACACCCAGATACTCCCTTGGGCGAAAGAGATGCTCGTCGGAAAGCCGGCTTTTATTGGAATCGCCGGTTATTCACTTGCAGGTCTGTTTGCGCTGTATGCCATGTACAAATGCGATGTCTTCACGAGAGCAGCGAGCATGTCTGGATCGCTTTGGTTTCCAGAATTTAAGGATTTTGTCATCACACACGAACTCTGCAAGCGCCCCGATAAAATATATATTTCTCTTGGAGACAGAGAGGCATATACAAAAAATGTCTATTTGAAAACCGTGCAGACGAATACAGAAGAAATCGTCGCACATTATCGCAAACTTGGGCTTGATATCACTTGGGAATTGAACTGCGGCAATCACTTTAAAGATACGGAATACAGAAGCGCAAAAGGTATCAAAGCCTTATTATATCAATGATGTCAATATAATTTAATTGAATGGACATTGAATTGCGTACAGACACTCGGCCTGAACGCATTGAAACAAGTGCACGCTACGGATATTATTTTGCCAGATCGATGGGATCCCAGCCGAAATCTTTGACCTTCGTAATCGACAGATTATTCTTTTTTACATAATCTGAAATGAACTGCCTTCGGATTTTTTCGCGCGCCTCGGCATCTGAATTGATCTTGTGAAACTCATCATATCTGTCGCCAAAGATCTTTTTTGCACTTTCGAGGTTGTCAGAGCCATCAGCGACGACATCAAACCTTGTGACCGTGTATGTATTAGCGGACTTTTTGAGATGCATCAGCCCCGGATGAGATCCGCCTGAAGCAGTTTCGAGCATATCGCGATTGAGCTTGTACTGAAATACCCAGAAATCGCCCCATACACGGATATCATTCGGATCGCTTTCATCGGAACCAATGACCGATATGCTCGGAATACAGACATCAGCCGCAGAATAATTCTTGCCGATTTCCCGGATGAGATAATCTGCAATGACAGCTTTTATCGGGTCGTCTTCGGGATATGTGTATGCGGGCAAAGTGATATCCTCTGGCTGATCTGAAGGCGCATCGCCGCGCTTTGCGTCTTGATGATCGTCGCCATTGAGGTTCTCATTTGCAGCCGCATCCGCTGAAATCCCGGTTTTATCGGCATTTTTCTGCGCATCCGCAGCATCAGCAGCCTGTTCTGCCGGTGCAGGCGTACCATCAGCAAGTCCCTTTTCTGAACCAGCCTTATTGCATGACGTGCCCATAATGACTGCCAACACTGCCAATACAAAAATCGCTATGTGATTTAATCTCATTTCTTCTCCTTAGATACGAACTTATAAAGCGTTCATCGAGAGCGCGACGCCTTTATACCACAAACAGGTTTTCGCACGATCAACTTTTTTAGCGCGTCATTGAGCGCTATGCCTCGCAAGCGAGCATTGTTTAGGTGGTGACGGTTTGTCATTTTCTGGCTGATCCCCCAGATATGCAGTATAATTGTGTTTGGGGGAGGTCTTTATCTTAAGAACATACCAATCATCGCGCAGGAAAACACTATGACTGAATATCGCTTTTATGGCTGGCAGACCGCTGATGTGCCGCCTGTTGATAAGACATTTGCAAACATTCACAATCCCCGAGATCTCTATGACCTGCTCAGCCGGATCTGGTGCGCAGAGACATGCGCACCTCGCCTGAGACACGAATGGAACACGGACAACAAGACCTGCGGCCAGTGTTCAATCACTGCTTTTTTGGTGCAGGATATTTTTGGCGGAAAAGTTTATGGGATTCTTCGCCCAGGTGGAAATTATCACTGCTATAATGTGATTGGAAATTGCACGTTTGACCTCACAAGCGAACAGTTCGGCAACGAGAAGCTTGATTATTCTGATAATCCGGAGCAGACGCGAGAAGTACATTTTGCGAAAGAGGAGAAACGCCAGCGATATGAACTCTTAAAAAGCAAGCTCTTAGATGCGTGTTCGGTAGTGAAGCACTGAAGCGGAAGAGCCAAAATTACAGGCTCCCCAAGCCCCTTTCCCCAATGGGGAAAGGGAAGCGGATTTGCGCGATATCATGATCGAATGTTATGCAATTGTTCAGCGCTTCCTTAGTATTTGATGGATATTATGTATTTCATTCACTCGCTTAAACTCGATTGCGAAGATGATGACATAGGCAGACAATGAGGCTGATTCCGCCTTCGGCAATCCAATATAGGCCAAATTTTATGTCCTGAGAATTTACGATTGACATGGTGTCAGCATCTCGCTATACCCAAACGCGCTGACACAGCGTCAGCAGCAATCGGCACACGAGTGATCAATGGCTTTGCCGAAACCGGATGAGGAAAAGCATGAGACGGATACATGAGCATATTTTTAGAATTTTGGCGCTGGCTACATTGTTGACGATCAACCTGGCACCACAGATTGCAAACGCAGACCCCCAGAAAACAGGAAATCAGACCATGACAGAACGCATCACTCAGACAGCAGGACGCGCACAGCTCGGCGAATTTGCACCCGAATTTGCGCATTTAAATGACGATATTCTCTTCGGCGAAGTCTGGAACGACCAGGCGATTGACGTAAAGACCAAGTGCATCATCACAGTCGTGTCCCTGATGGCAAGCGGAATCACGGATTCATCGCTTGCATATCATTTGCAGAATGCGAAAGCGCATGGCGTGAGCAAAGCTGAGATCGCAGCCATCATCACCCATGCGACGATGTATGTCGGCTGGCCCAAAGGCTGGGCAGTCTTTCGCCTGGCTAAAGATATCTGGAACGAGCCGGCCCCTGCGCTGAGTGACAAAGATCGGTATCAAAACAGCATATTCTTTCCAATCGGCGCCCCAAATCCCTATGGCAAATATTTTATCGGACAGAGCTATCTGGCGCAGCTTTCCGGAACGCAAGTGCCTGTATTCAATGTCACGTTTGAACCCGGATGCCGCAATAACTGGCATATCCACCATGCAAAAAGCGGCGGCGGACAGATGCTCATCTGCGTAGGCGGACGCGGCTGGTATCAGCAGGAAGGCAAAGCGCCAGTCCTGATGACCCCGGGCACGGTCGTGAACATCCCCGCGAATGTCAAACACTGGCATGGCGCGGCAGCAGACAGCTGGTTCTCCCATCTCGCTCTGGAAATTCCTGGCGAAGACACCAGCAATGAGTGGTGCGAACCCGTTACAGATGAAGCCTATCGAAAACTGAAATAATCATAGAAAGCCATGGGCACATCTTACCATGCCGCAATATCCTGAAACCGTTGGGAATGTCTGAGCAATTGGCCCCTCCCCCTCTCACCAATGGGGCAAAGGGCTCGGATTTGCGCGATATCATGATCAAATATTATGAAATTGTTCATGCCTTCCTCAGGAGATACTCATCTATGAAATCGAAATATTATATGCTTACAGCACTCGTTCCGCTTCTCGTTCTGGGCTGTTCCGAGGAGCCTAAAAACACACAGACCGCTGCCAACCACCAAACGCTTCCCTCTGAACCGACTGAACCCAAACAGGAACAGCCTGACCCGACTCAGGAACCGACTGACCCCAAACAGGAACAGCCTGACCCGACTCAGGAGCCCTCTGAGCCAACCCAGCCGATATCGGATTCCAACGCACAGAATGAAGCCATGCTTTCAGCCAAAATCGATGAAACCCCTGTGAACATCCAATGGGAAGACAACGAATCCGTCCGCGCGCTCAAAGCTATGGCACAAAAGTCCCCCATCTCGATCAGTATGTCTCAATATGGCGGTTTTGAACAAGTCGGGGCTTTAGGCACCACCCTGCCGAGAAATGATGCCCAGACCACGACTGCCCCTGGCGATATCGTGCTGTATTCGGGCAATCAGATCGTCGTATTTTATGGCTCAAATTCCTGGGCATATACGCGTCTGGGCAAGATCACAGACAAATCAGAGGATGACCTCAAAGCGTTGCTCGCTAAAGACCATGTGACGCTGTCTCTCTCGGAGAGCGACGCACAGGCTCAAGACACGCAGCCTGCACAAGACAAGAAACAGCTCGTCGCATATTTTTCGGTCACGGGACATACAAAGCCGATTGCAGAATATATTTCTGAACATACCGGCGCGACGCTATATGAGATCGTTCCAGAAACGCCATACACGGATGCGGATATCAATTACGGCGACAACAGCAGCCGGACCTCGATCGAGCAAAACGATGATCATGCGCGTCCAGGCATCGCATCCACGATAGATCATATCGAACAATATGATATCATTTATCTCGGTTATCCCATCTGGTGGGGACAGGCACCGAAGATCATGTACACTTTTTTAGAAAGCGCATCGCTCAAAACCACATCAAAGATCGTACCGTTCTGCACATCCGCGAGCAGCCCGCTGGGCACGAGCGCGACAAACCTAAAAGCAAGCGCGCCAGCGGCAACATGGCTTGAAGGGCACAGGTTTGCAATCGGAACAGACCGGGCGACTGTGACCAGCTGGGTGGACAGCCTTCCCCTGAAGTAAGAGAGATACTGTCTGCAGCATCAGATCAAACCGGAGCGCGGAACAAAACAGAAAAGCGGAGCGCAGGGCGTATCGGCCAATAGCCGATAGCCCTGCGCCAAAGGCCGTATGCGCGCCCGCGCATAGGCCGTAAAAAGCGCGTGATATGCACGCGCGCCCGGCTGCCGTATGCGCGCACGCGCATAGGCGGCCCCAGAAAAATCACATTCACGCACACTTGCGATGTTTCTTCTGAGCGCGGGGAAAATGCGCGTCAAATCCAGTGAAGATGAGAAGCCGCAAATGTTTCCCCTGAGCGCGGAGTGAAACAGACATATTTGCGATACTGTACTATCTCTCGGTTTGCTTAAAGAGCGTTTCGCATATATAATATATGGGGATTTTGTCTGCCATAGGAGATCAGATGGACAGCAGAGAGAGAGAGAATACAGCAGATGAGCTTTTCAGTGAATTTCCGGACGGAACGCGGATCATCATCCGCGACGGAAAGGTCATTTTTGAGAATCTGACGCCCGAGATGCTCGATGTCGCGCTGAGCCTGGATCCAGACAACGAAGAACTTAAGATTCGCAAACAGATGATGAACAAGGAGGACGTATGAAGACGAGATGGATTGCAATTTTATGTGCGGCCTGTGCCTTCGGATTATGGGGATGCGATGATGATTCTGACAGCAGGAATGTCACGATCGACGACCCATCGACAAACGACCCGAATGATCCGTCAGCAGAAACGCCGTCAGAGCCGAAAGTGGAGACGCATTATACGCCTAGCCAGGTGTGCGAGTCGCACGAGAAGCTTTGCGACGGCGTTTGCACGGATGTCACGACAATCGTGAACTGCGGCGCATGCGGCGTGACCTGCAAAGGCGACGAGGTCTGCGAGGAAGGGCAATGCGCGCCGAAATGCAAGGACACGGTATGCGGAGAGGCCTGCGTCGACACGACGACCAACAAATACCACTGCGGCGGCTGCGGGATTGCCTGTGCAGACAACATGGCATGCAGCGACTCGAAATGCGAGTGCGCGAAAGGCTATGTGGACTGCGACGGCGATCCGGTCAACGGCTGCGAGACGCTCTGGGCATGCAGCTGCACGCCGGGCCAGACGCTGAAATACTGGACTGGCAAGGAAACAGAAAAGAATGTCGGCGAATGCCGCGAAGGCACGCTGGAATGCCAGCTGGTGGGCGACACGGCAGACTATGTGACGGTTGAAGAAGAGATCCTGCCGCATCTTTCGACTGCATGCACCGACAAGGATCACAACTGCAACGGCATCCCGGACGGCCAGGAAGACGCAGACGGCGACGGTTATACGATCTGCGGCGGCGACTGCTGCGACAACGAGGCGCAGTGCAAGGCGCTGAATCCGGAACTGATCAACCCGGGCATGCTTGAGATCGCAGACAACAAGACAGACGACAACTGCAACGGCCAGATCGACGAGCCGCTTCTCACGGAGAGCGAGGTTCAGAAGATCAGCTACAGCTATCCGTCGAACGACCTGGACCAGACAGCTCGCGCACTCGCGCAGGCAATGGGCATATTGTGGGAATGCGTCCCGAATTCGTCATGCGCCTTCGGCCTTGTAAATGCCAAGCTGACGCGCGCGTCTTCGAGCGCGCCCATTGACCCGAGGCAGGTAAATATCGTCGATGCGATGCGCAATTCAGCCGGCGTCGCGCGCGTGCTCCCGCGCGAAGGCTCGACATTTGCGATGCTTTCCTCCGGGGAGGCGCGCGATGTCAAATCGGGCGTGAGCGACAAAGACCTCGAAATCGAAAAAATCACCTCCGAAAAGAAAATCGGCAACGAGACTGAGCGCACGTCGGAATTCAGCACCATTCCCTCCGTTTACCTCAATGCCCATAACAACAAGCTCCAGACGCACGAGAAATGCGCGACGGGCAGCGTGAAGCCTTCGATTTTCGACTCCGTGCAGCTGCATCTCGAACTCAAAGTGCCGATCAACGTCAAAGGCATCCGCTTCGACTTCCGCTTCTTCTCGCGAGAATACCCCGAATACGTCTGCTCCGCATTCAACGACTTCTTCCTCGCTGTCCTTTCTACCGGACACGAAGAACTCGCTAAATATCCCGATCACAACATCGCATTCGACAAGAACGGGAACCCGGTGTCGATCAACAACGGCTTCTTTACGACATGCCGCAAGATTTCGTGCAAGACCGCAAGCGACTGCCCGGCATTCATGACCTGCGGCAATGACAAGTTCTGCTCCGCAGGCGAAGACACTTGCCAGGACGGCGACGGCGCGATCGAAGCCTACTACCCCACGCCCTATAACAATGTTTCCGGCAGGGGCGGCGGCACGGCCTGGCTGACGACGACCGCTCCGGTCGTCGGCGGGGAGACCATCTCGCTCGACTTCTATATCTGGGATACGCAGGATAGAAAATTCGACTCGACAGTGCTGATCGACAACTTCAAATGGATGCTCGACGAAACGAAAGTCAATACCGGCTTCGCCTCGGAAGATCCTGAAGATCCGCCCATCAACTGATGCCCATGTCGCGCACACAAAAACAAGGAGATATCTCATGAAAAAGCTCACTACATGTCTCTGCCTTATCCTGTGCCTCTTTGCGGCATCATGCGGCGAAGACCACACGATCAGTGCAAATGTCAATGATCCCAGCACATCAACCCCGACTGATCCATCAACCGAGACGCCGGGTATGACTCAGCCGCCCAAAATTGTCGAAGCCGTCGGCTGCAATGCCGACAACTGCAAGGCGACCTGCTGCGGCGATGTCTGCCGTGACACGACATCAAACTCGAAGCACTGCGGCGCTTGCGGCCATGCCTGCAATCCCACCGAAGCCTGCATCGACAGCAACTGTGTCGTCGTTTCGACAGGCACCTGCGCGGACGACGAGATGCGCTGCGGTGCCGACTGCATCAATGTTTACCGCGATAACAATCACTGCGGCGACTGCGATACAGTCTGCGGCGAAAACACGAAATGCATCAACGGCAAATGCGTCATCGAATGCGACGAACACCTGACGCGATGTTCCGACACATGCGTCGATATCCTCACAAGCGCGCTCAACTGCAGCGCCTGCGGCCATGCCTGCAATGATGGCGAAATCTGCGTCAATGCGGAATGCACAAGCACGTGCGCAAATCAAAATGAAGTCGTCTGCGGACATGAGTGCACGGATCTCCGCACAGACATCGATAACTGCGGCGCTTGCGGCACCGTCTGCGCCGACGGACAGACTTGCGTCGAAGGCAGCTGCGTGGAAACCTGCCCGGATCCAAACGCCACGATCTGCGACCGTCAATGCGTCACAACACTCACTGACAACGCGCACTGCGGCGAATGCGGCAACGCCTGCGCGCCCAACACGTTCTGCCAGACAGGCGCCTGCGCGGATGTCTGCCCCAACGAAAACGAAGTCATCTGCGAACATAACTGCCTCAATCCGCAAAGCGACAACAACAATTGCGGCGGCTGCGGCATTACCTGCAACGAGCGCGAACGCTGCGTCGAAGGCGCATGCGTCAATACCTGCGAAGGCGAAGGCCAGGCCGTCTGCAATCATGTCTGCATCGATGTCATGAGCGACACGAAAAACTGCGGCGACTGCGGCAAAGTCTGTCTCGCTGGCGAAATCTGCAGCGAAGGCGCATGCGGCTGCCCAGACTCCGATCCCTATTGCAATGTTCCCGATCCGAAATGCCCCGAAGGGGAAACCGTCTGCAACCACTTCTGCGCAAACACGCTGACAGATGTCCACAACTGCGGCACATGCGGCACGGAATGCGGCGAAAATGGCCTCTGCTACAACGGCCGCTGCATCGACTGCACGAACAAAACCGGCTGTGAAGACGGCCTCTGCTATGATCTCCAGAACGATCCCGAAAACTGCGGCGCTTGCGGCGCCAAATGCCCGTCACACGTCGCCTGCATCGAAGGACAGTGCGCGGCCTGCCAGACAAACTATGTCGACTGCAACAAAGACATGTCCGACGGCTGCGAAAAAACAACCGCAGAATGCGACTGCACCAACGGCGAAACGCGTTCCTGCTATTATGGCCCGGCCGGTACCGCCGGCGTCGGCGCCTGCAAGGCCGGCACACAGACCTGCACTGGCAACAAATGGGGCGACTGCGTCGGCATGGTCGTGCCGGTCACCGATTTCGTCTGCCGACAGAATATCGCCGACAAGACCAAAAATGACCTCAACTGCGACGGCAAAGTCGACGGCATGGAAGATTTCGACGGCGACGGCATCACGATCTGCGGCGGCGACTGCTGCGACATCAAGGCTCAGTGCCCGACAATTTCCGATCCGAAACTCGTCCGCCCCGGCTTCTATGAAGTCCCCGGCAACAAGATCGACGACAACTGCAACGGCAAAATCGACGAATCCGTTCAGACTTGCTCCGCGTCTTATGCCCAAGGCGTAGACCTCTCCAATGCCACCAACCGCAACAACGCCGGCCGACAGCTCGCTCGCGCCATGGATATCTGCGACGACGCCTCCGCCATGGGCTATGGCCTCGTCTCCGCAACCGTCCAGTCGCTCAATTCCAGCAATCCGGGCAATTCCGCTATGAGCTATGCGATCAATATCTTCTCGCAGCTCCCGGCCTCCAGCCCGGTCATCAAGCCCAAAAACGGCTCCAATTTCGCCGGCATCTCCTCTGGCAGTTTCGGCGCTTCTTCCCTGAGCAACTCCTACAGCTTCATCGGCGGCGGCACCATCCCGACGAAATATCATTCGGCACACGGCAACAGGCTCCAGTCACACCCCTCATGCTCAAGCGGCAACAGCATCAACGATTCCGTCGCGCTCAAACTCACGCTCAAGGCACCGGTCAACGCCACGGGCTTCTCGTTCGACTTCCGCTTCTATTCGCATGAATATCCAAGCTATGTCTGCACGACTTATAACGATTTCTTCATCGCCCTGCTCGGCTCCAAAGCCTCCGGCATCCCGGCCGATACGAACATCGTCTTTGACAAGACTGGCGCTGCCGTCTCCATCAACAACGCCTTCTTCACCTCGTGTTCTCCTTTCACCTGCACCACAAAGTCCAACTGCCGTGCCAATTATACATCATGCACAAACGGCAAATGCCAGACAGCATACGGCGCATGCCCGGACGGCACAGCTGATCTCGCGGCCTGGGGCGGCGGCGGCGGCGCAACCGCATGGCTGACCACAAAAGCCCCGGTCGTCGGCGGCGA
This sequence comes from Pseudomonadota bacterium, assembly GCA_017464085.1. GTDB lineage: Bacteria > Myxococcota_A > Bradymonadia > UBA4248 > UBA4248 > UBA4248. The sequence goes on along the minus strand of JAFUEE010000105.1, from coordinate 90,803 downwards.
AACCTTCACGCTCGACTTCATCATCTGGGATACGGGCGACTCCGCACTCGACTCGGCGGCCATCATCGACAACTTCAAATGGATCACAACCGGCGGCTCCGTTTCCGTCGGCACGGACTTCACCGATCCGCGAACCTAATTTCCTCATCCTACGGCCCTATGCGCGCCGCGCATACGGGCCCCCTTCGCCCCGGCTATCTGACGATACGCCGGGGCTTTTTTTACGGCGCGCCTATGCTGCGCATACGCCGCGCCCTGGTGCGGCTATCTGCGATACGCCGCACACCACATTTTGGCATTTCTCACCTCATGATATATAATTGATACCGGAGGTGCTTGCTTATGCCCGAATTTCGCTTCAACGTGCTCACCCAGGAATGGGTCATCATCGCCACCGAGCGCGCCAAACGCCCGATGGAATTTGCCACCACACAGCCTCAGGCCGAACTGCCGCCGCTCGATCCCACTTGCCCTTTCTGCCCCGGAAACGAGCACATGACAAATACAGAAGTCTGCCGCACATCCCCCACAGATGGATCAGGCTTTCCCTGGCAGACACGCGTCATCAAAAACAAGTTTCCCGCGCTCGCTGAAAATCTTCAGCCCGACCAGGCTGGCGACTTTTTTCAGACACATATCAATGGCTTTGGCATACATGAAGTCATCATCGATTCACCGCACCACAACCGCAGAATCACCGATCTCCCCTTCAAAGATATCGAAAAGATCATTCAGACCTACCTCCTGAGATATCGCGCGCTCGAACGCGACCCACGCGTCCGGCACATCATCATATTCAAAAATAATGGCGAGAAAGCTGGTTCCTCACTCGCGCATCCGCACTCCCAGCTCATCGCGACTCCGATTATTTCCGGCCAAATCCAGACGCGCCTGAATGTCACGCAGAATTATCTCAACGAAAATCACAGATGCCTCATGTGTGATATGATCGAACGCGAGCGCGCTCAAAATCTGCGCGTCATTTATGAAAACGAACATTTCATATCATTTTTGCCCTATGCAGCGCTTTCAAGTTTTCATACATGGATATTCCCGAAAACACATCACGCGCACTTCGGCCGCCTCGATGATGCGGAGATACCCGCGTTTGCCAATATCCTATTTTATGTGCTCAAATCGCAGGAAAAACTGCTCAATCATCCAGATTTCAACTTTGTCATCCGAAGCGCACCGACAGATTGCCCGGATCATGCCTATCACTGGTATATGTCTATCATTCCCCGGCTGAGCAAAACAGCCGGTTTTGAAATCGGTTCAAATATATATATCAATAGTTCTCTCCCCGAACATAACGCGCTTGAACTGAGAAATGTCATCGATACTCTCAAGCAATTTGAATAAGCCATAAATATAATAATTTAGTATCATCTGAGGTCAATATGGGAAATTTAGAAACATTTATACAAACCAATCATATCCAGGCGTTCGTTTTTGATATCGATGACACGCTTTATCTCGAACGCGATTACGTGCGTTCCGGCTTTCGCGCCATAGGGCGAGCACTGTCACACGAAGCCTTTGGAAAATATTGCTGGCAGCTCTTTGAAGCCGGCGTTCGAGGCGATACGTTCAACCGCGCGCTTGCCAGATACCCAGAAGTCGATGCCTCCATTCCGCAGCTCGTCGAGCTCTATCGCACCCACAAGCCTCAGATCGCCCTTTGCCCTGATGCCCTTGAGCTGCTCACAAACTTGCGCGCGCGCACGGCCGTGATCACAGACGGCCCGCTGGCCTCGCAAAGACAAAAATTCTTCGCGCTCGGCCTTCTCCCATGGATTGAATGCCCAATATTCACGCAAGAATTCGGCATTGCCAAGCCCAAACCAGCCCCCTATCAGCTGGCTGCGCTCACGCTCGATACGCCTTTTGAACGCTGCGTCTATATCGGCGACAACCCGGCAAAAGATTTCGCCGGTGCCCATGCAGTCGGTTACAAAACTATCCGAGTTCGCCGCCCCGGCGCACTTCACTTTGATACGCCCTCCGACAATGATGTCGACCTCGAAGTCCGCGATCTCTCGCTGTGATATAACCATCAGAGATTTTCCAATGTCCACAGAAATCATTGAACATCCCACAGCAGCCGACACCACAGAAGAAAAGCATTTTCCAATTCGCCTGACGCTATATTGCATCGCGCATTTTTTGATCGACCTCGCAAGCACCATGATTGTTCTGGGCTATATCTGGGGCGTTCACAAAGATACTGCGGCATTTATTGGGTTTTATGCGATCGCGTTCGCCGGGCAGATGCCCCTCGGGCTTCTCGCGGATAAGCTCAACCGCAACGGCCTTGTCGCCGCCGCAGGATGCGTTTCGATGATTGCCGCGACAGCGCTCATGCTGCTTCCATGCGACCCGATGTTTTATGCCGTCGTCATTCTCGGCGGCCTGGGCAATGCGCTCGTCCATATCGGCGGCGGCATAGACGTGATGAATCACAGCGGTCCAAAGAGCGGCCCGCTCGGCATCTTCGTCTCCCCAGGGGCGATCGGACTCTTTCTAGGCGGCATTCTCGTCAAGCATAACATCCAGATTCCCATACTCTCGATAGCCCTTCTCTCCTGTACCGCCATCGCGCTCCCCTGGGCACACAAATACAGCCTCAACGGCATGACCAGCCGCAATGAAAGGCTCAGCCTGCGGCTATCCCTGAACAGCACAAGATTATGGGCAACCGCAGCCATCGCTGCGCTCTTCATCGTCGTCTGCATGCGCTCACTCGTCGGTTTTATGCTCTCCTTTGAGTGGAAATCGGAATTCCATTGGGGACTCGCGCTGCTGCTCGCGCTCGTCTGCGGCAAAGCCTTTGGCGGCGTTCTCTCAGACAGATTCGGCATGCGCCGCACAGCCATCGCCTCCCTTTCCGCCGCCGCTGTATGCTTTCTTTTTCCCACAGTTCCAGTCGCCGGCGTGCTCGCGGTGTTCCTCTTCAACATGACGATGCCCATGACGCTTTGGGCGCTTTCAAGAATCTTTGATCACGCCAAAGGCTTTGCCTTCGGCACGCTCACGCTGTCGCTATTTCTCGGCTTCTGCCTCAACGTGCTTTTCCCGGCGCCGTTTATCCCCGCAGGCTGGGGCTTCTCGATCGCCTCGCTTCTATCGCTCGCGCTCCTCCTCATCGGGCTCAAACCGCTCTCCCGCGTATGACATTTCCCCTCCTGCTGCTGCACATCATCGCGCTGAGCCTGACCATACTGATCGAGATATCGGTCGCCCTTCTCTCCGGATACCGTGACCGAAAAGCGCTCAAGACCGTCCTGATCGCGCAAATACTCACTAACCCGATTGTCGTCCTGATTTCCAATGCCTGTGTCCTCTATACGAACTTGCCGTACCTCGCATTCCAGCTTCCCCTCGAAATCGCAGCAGTCTGTGCAGAATGGCAAATCTATAAACGATTTGCCGCAACAATCACGCATCCTTTCCTTTTTTCACTTGCAGCGAACACCATCTCCTATACAATAGGCTACGTGTTATCTCGCTTGGGCGCATTTAATGTTCTCTGGTCTTTTCTTTTCTGAGGTTCAGACGATATGAAACAAATTTCAATCATTTTATTTGCCCTTTTTGCGATTATGCCCGCCACTGCGTTCGCAGACATCGCCCCGCTCCCACTAGAATGCCAGCCCAGATGCGTCCCCGATTGCTTTGACTGCCATACAGGCAAGCCTCGCAATGACCTTCCCAATTACTGCCGCTATGATTGCAGAGGCTGCTATGAAGAGGAACTCCAGGCGCTATGCGCGCCATATCTGGCTCAAGAGCGCGCAGAACAAGAAGCAGCAATTCAGGCTGCCGAAGCAGAAAGACAGGCTCAGGAAGCCGCTGCCGCTCAGCAGACCAAAGCGCTCGAAACCAAAAGCTCATGCTCAGCCATGCCCCTTGCCCCGCACGCCACCACGCCGCTCGCGCTTCTCCTCATGATATTCGCCACTCTGTGTCTGGCCCTCCCTGCCCGGCGCGAGAAATAACTTGATATCTCCCGCATACCCATTCTCTGAAGCTCATTGAAAACTCGCTCCTAAACGGTGCACATTCCGCATAAAATGTCAGAGCTGTTTTGCAGACAATGAGCTTTCTCGCTCTCCTTTCAGCCATTTATCCCAAGGTATCGAGTTCGTCCGAGAAGCCCGCTGCTACACTCTGGGACTATATTGACAACGTTCAGCATTCTTATTAGAATATAGAGGCACTTTATTCATTCAAAGTGCCTCTAAATGTTGTGTAAAAGTCAGGCAAGGAGCGAATGTTGCAGCAGAATGTTGGAAACTTGTTTAACAGAAAACAAACGTGATATTGAACAGACATGTTCAAGCCTAAACAGCTACGGCACTGCATCCATTCGAACATGCCATCCTGGCATAACCTATCGATACATTTCGTCACAGGCGTGGTGTCTGTGACCCCCTTGTTTACCACATCAGGAGAAACAGTATGGCAGTAAATCTTCGCAAAGGTCAGAAAGTCGATCTCACCAAGGGCAATCCCGGATTGAACAAACTCATTGTTGGTCTGGGCTGGGATGTCAACCGCTATGACGGTAGCAGTGATTTTGACCTGGATGCCTCTGCATTTCTGTTGGGCGCCAACGGGCGCGTAACCTCTGATGCAGACTTTATATTTTATGGCAATCAAAAGCATTATTCCGACAGCGTCGAATCGACGGGAGATAACCGCTCTGGCGCCGGCGACGGCGATGACGAGCAGCTTCTTGTCGATCTTTCGCTTGTCCCCGCCAATATTGAAAAGATTGCATTTGTGGTCACGATTTACGATGCCGCCGAACGCCGGCAGAACTTTGGCATGGTGAGTAATTCCTATATCAGAGTTGTGGACCAGAACTCCAATCAGGAACTCATCCGTTTTGACCTCGGGGAAGATTTCTCCATTGAAACGGCAATCGTCGTGGGAGAGCTGTATCGTCACAATGGCGAATGGAAATTCAATGCTGTCGGCAGCGGTTTCCAAGGCGGCCTTGAGGCACTCTGTACAAACTTTGGCGTCAACATTTAATTGAGGGCAAAATGTCTGTAAATCTCAAGAAAGGCCAACGCATCGACCTGCGCAAATCCAATGGCGACACGCTTCGCAACGTCACAGTCGGTCTCGGCTGGGATGTGATTGCTCCCCCCAAAAAAGGCGGAATCCTGGGCTTCTTTGCACCGGCTCCCCCGGATGTCGACTGCGATGCATCAGTCATCATGTGCATAGACGGCAAGCTGAAGACCAACCGGGATGTCATTTACTTCGGCAATCTCAAACATTCCAGCGGCTCAGTTCGCCACATGGGCGACAACCTGACTGGTGCCGGCGATGGCGATGACGAACAGATCGTCGTCAAACTCACTGAAGTCCCAGCCGAATATGACAAGCTCGTCTTTGTCGTCAACATCTATCAGGCACAACAGCGCAATCAACATTTCGGCATGATCCAGAATTGCTTCATCCGTATTGTTGATAACGATACCAATACCGAGCTTTGCCGCTTTGATCTCTCCGAAAATTACAGCGGTCAGACTGCTATGATTTTCGGTGAAGTCTATCGCAAAGATGGCGATTGGAAATTCAATGCCATGGGACAAGGCACAACAGACGGCTCCCTGACACAGCTCACACAGCGCTTCAGCTGATTTTCCCCAGACATCAATAAGGATTAATATGGCGGTCAAACTCAAAAAAGGCCAACGCGTTTCACTCGATAAAGGCATGCAGCATGCCCTCATCGGACTTGGCTGGGATACTAACGGTTATTCTGGAAGCAGTGATTTCGACCTTGATGCCTGCGCTTTCATGCTCGGTGCAAATGGACGTGTACGCTGCGATGAAGATTTTATCTTCTACGGCAATCTTCAGAGTCCAGACGGTTCAGTCATCCATACAGGTGACAATCGCACCGGCGCCGGGGACGGCGATGATGAAGTCATCATGATTGACTTCACAAAAATCCCTACAGACGTTCAGAAAATTGCCATTACCGTGACGATCTACGAAGCCCAAGAACGACGGCAAAACTTCGGACAAGTCAGCAATGCCTATGTCCGGGTCGCTCGCACTGAAAGCAATGACGATTATGTCGGCGAAGAAGAACTTCGCTTTGACCTCGCCGAAGACTTCTCCATTGAAACCGCTCTTGTCGTTTGCGAAATTTACAGACACAATGGCTCGTGGAAATTTAATGCTGTCGGCGCTGGGTACAGCGGCGGTCTCGAAGCGCTCTGCAGAAGCTATGGCGTAGACGTGTAATCTCAACGCATCTTCCTGCGTTCTCACTCAGCGGAAAATCTTAAGGTTTTCCGCTTTTATTTTCCTGATACGCCTAAAACTTATTCGCTTCGGGCTTAGCACAGCCTGCCCTGCACTCTATGCACACGCCCCGCAATCTCTTGCTCACATCTTGAAACAGAGTATTCAATGAAAGCTACAGGTCATAACCAACTCACCGATATCATGCTTGAACGAAAAGACAGACCCAGCATGGGGGTGTATTTTCTTCGCATCAATTCTTACAGCATACAAGTCGAACAGTTGCTCCGACAAGCGTTACAACGCGCCAGAAAATCCGGTGTTCTCATTGATGGAAAACTCGCTGCTCCTGATGTCCGCCAAATCACCTACTATCAGGAAATGATAGGTGATGAATTTGATTTAGATTTATCCTTTATTGAGCGTTCCATCTCAAAATGGCTGCCAAGACTTTCATTTGAAACTGTTAAATTACTTGCTAACGCAATCTTCACAATGCTTTCCGAACTCAAACAGCTCGGGAAAAACATAAATATCTTAAAAAATGCTTTTATTAAATATATGTGCTGGCTATTCTATAAATTTTCACAAGTTGCATCTAATCTCATGGCCAGTATGCCACCATTGATATTATATGCTGGTGAAATTTCAATATATGAATTACAGATGCTGTCGATTCTGCATAAAGCTGGATGCGACATCATGCTTTTACAAACTCACGGCGATCAGTCATATCTCAAACTTGATCCCAATCAAAAATATAGCAATGCGCTTGAGATTCCAGGCGGAACAGGTTTTCCTGAAAACTATACGCTCAAAACAATCTCAGATGCACTGAATGCTATCGCAAGGCAACAAAGCCAGTCAAACCAACCCAAACCACTCCCCAACACATCACAGGCAAAACAGAATCCCGTCGCTCAGACCATTCAAGCGCCACATGCCTCTCCGCAACATCAGATCAGACCTGCACCCTCAAGACAACAAACTCAAATATCCCCTGCCCCAATAAGGCAAAATCAGACGCAAAACAATGCGCTCAATGCCCTCAGGCAAAATCAGCCACAAAATCCCCCTTCTGCAAAGCCTGCCAGGATCAACATGGGACAGCCAACGCGTACATCGCCTCAGCAGAATACGCCCACAGCACAACCCGCTGGTCCCAAGCCACTCGACTTCGGCCCCGAACCTCATCTAAAACTCAATACTAACCAATGGCTCACGCTCGGCAACCCACTCAAGGATATTTTAACACCGTTTGCCGTGCGCAGCAGTGATGCCTCACACCTCTGCAATGCCTTCTGCCGGATTTGCGGCGTTCCCTCCCCATCCACTTATGAAAACGATCTCTATCAATTTTATCAAAAATTAAATACATCCGGGCGACGCATCATTCTCATTGAAAATGGCCTTCCCACGCCCACACCAGATGAGATTTCAAAAATCAAACGCGGCAATTACCGCTTCGCTGAAGACATGATTCGTGACCTCATGGTCAATTTTTCCTTTGGCGTTTCTCAAGAACTCGCAAAATATACCGTCAGTGCATTTGGAAAAATTCTACTTGAAGAATCTAAGAAACCAAACACAACGCTTGGAAAATTAACAGCAACAGCAGTATATCTCATCTGTTGGTTCAGGAAATATCAAAACAATCTATTCTCCGGCTGGAAAGCGCCTGCTACGCCTTGTTTTATATATTTTGGAACATGCAACAATGATAAAGATATTTTATTTATGAGAATGCTTGCCTATATGCCCGTTGATGTTCTACTCATTCAACCTAACCTCAATGAAATATGTACCATTGAAGATACAAGACTTAAAACAGAAATGAGCTTGGATTCACTAAATCTCAGTGAATTTCCTAAAAATGCAAGGCTCATTCATGTCACAACTGAAAGTTATCAGGCAGAACGAGATCTGGACGATATTGATACCGGAATTTACCGCAATCAGCAATTCAGCAAAGCAAAAGCTGTCCCGCTTCACACCGCACGCCACGAAATTGATGAAATCTGGCATCAAGCTATTCTTGATCGAACAAATACTGAGATCACTCAAGGTGTCGTGAACTTCCCAGTCCTATTCTCAAAAATCAGTGGCGTCAGTCAGGATAAAGAAGAAGATTATTGGTTGTATGTCAAGCAATTCATCACCAATGAGACTGTCGTGCTTTCCAAACTTCCTTTCTCGAGCATGACAGCCAGCGCACAAGAAGCCGCTTCATTCTATAGAAACGGAAAACTCATCAAAGATCGTATCAAATCAAGTCGCACCTATGCCTATAATCTCCTGCGAAACGATATGCAGGATCACATGCTCAATTGCCTGCAGGAATTGCTCGATACTAAGCTGATCCGAAGCACATATAATACAGAACAGCTCATCATCTCGGCAGCCATGAGCCTGAATCGGGATATCTGCCGCCTGATCCAGCAATTCGATTTCACGCGCAACCCGCCCAAAATACTTATCCTGCATACACGGGAAGCGCTTGGGAATATACAAGATGCCGTTCAGCTCGCTTTTCTGGGCATGATCGGCTTTGATATCCTTATTTTTGCCCCCACAGGCTATCAGTGCATCGAACAATGGTACAACTTCCCCATTGTCGATGAACATCAGGCCGGCCCCTATCACTACGATTATAAAGTGCCAGATTTTAACACCCTCGGTGAAAAACAAAGCTGGTTCAGCCGCTTCAGACGCAACTAAAATTCAGACATTCAAAGCAATCATCCGCTTTGAATATTACATTCAATCATTCCCTGCCCGGGAGAAGACAGATGGAAAAATCAAAGGTTTACTTCCCTGATTTCAGAACACGTCTCGACGTATCCCTGCCCGCAAAACTTCAGAAACTCATGCGCAAAGCAGGCATTGGCGACATCGATATGGACGGCAAATTCGTCGCGATCAAGATGCACTTTGGAGAGCTCGGCAACATCGCCTATCTGCGCCCCAACTATGCCAAAGCCGTGGCCGATGTCGTCAAATCACAGGGCGGCATCCCGTTCCTGACAGACTGCAACACGCTTTATCCCGGCAGCCGGAAGAATGCGCTCGAACACCTGGATTGCGCCAATATCAACGGCTTTAACACCATCACGACCGGATGCCAGATCATCATCGGTGACGGCCTCAAAGGCACAGATGATATCGCTGTGCCCGTCCCCAATGGCGAAATCTGCAAAGAAGCCTACATCGGCCGCGCTGTCATGGAGGCGGATATCTTCATCTCACTGAGCCATTTCAAAGGCCATGAAGTCGCCGGGTATGGCGGCGCCATCAAAAATATCGGCATGGGCTGCGGTAGCCGCGCAGGCAAAATGATCCAGCATTCCGGCGGCATGCCATCCGTACACGAAGAAAAATGCCGTGGCTGCATGCGCTGCGCCAAAGAATGCGGCTCAGATGCCATCTCTTATGACGAAAACCGCAAGATGCACATCGATCCCAAGCGCTGCAAAGGCTGCGGCCGCTGCATCGGGGCCTGCAATTTCGACGCGATCGAACTCACCGACTGGTATGACGAAGGCATGCTGGGGCGCAGAATGGCCGAATACGCCGCCGCCGTCTGCGCAGGACGCCCCCATTTCCACATCTCACTCATCGTCGATGTCTCCCCGAACTGCGACTGCCACGCCGAAAATGATGCCCCAATCCTCCCGAATATCGGCATGCTGGCCTCATTCGATCCAGTCGCGCTCGATCAGGCCTGCATCGACCTCTGCCAGGCCGCCACGCCGATACGCAACAGCCAGCTCGGCGATAACCTCGCAAAACCAGACTGGCACCACCATCACGATCACTTCAAAGACAGCAACCCAAACGTTCACTGGGAAGAAACGCTCGAACACAGTGAAAAAATCGGCTTCGGTTCGCGCAAATATGAACTGATCACCATGAAATAAACCTCTGAATATTTCATACAGCGCCTTGGGATGCGGACGCCTCCCCAGCCCAATGATGTGAGTTCTCATCTCAGGCTGCTGTGCGCAGAAATCATATATCGGCAATAAGATATTCATATAAATGATATTATTATATCTTCTGACAGGATTCATCGTCGGCATGGGGCTATCCGTGCAGACAAGCATCAATGGCCGGCTCCGCAAGGCCGTCGGTTCGCCATTTTTAACCTCCCTGATCTCATTCTTAGTTTCGACAATTTTTATCTTTATTCTGGTCTGCATGCAGACAGACGCACAGCTTCCAGTCCTATCCGATCTCCCCGCATGGATATGGTTCGGCGGCTGCTTTGGCTGTATATTTCTGACAGGCAATATCCTGCTTTTTCCAAAGCTCGGCGCAGTCCAGACCGTTGTCTTCCCCGTGCTCGGTCAGATACTCGCGGGGCTTATCATCGATGAATTCGGCGCATTTCACGCACCGCTCTCCCCCATGACGCCTGTCAAAGCCTTGGGTGCCGCCCTCGTCCTGTCAGGCGTATGCGGCATTGTGTATTTTTCGCACCCAAAGCGATCCGACGGCCAAAGCGCCCCCAGCCGCACCTCCGCATCGCAATGGTTTTGGCGCATTCTGGGCATCTGCACCGGCGCCTGCAGCACGCTCCAGATCACCATCAACGGACAGCTCGGCCTGGCCTTGCATTCCTCCATACGCGCCGCACTCGTGTCGTTTATCGTCGGCTCTCTCACGCTTTTTGTCATCACATGCGCCCAACGGCCAAAACTTGCCCTCTCAAGCCCCCCAGACGGCAAAAATCCCTGGTGGATGTGGCTCGGCGGCTTCCTGGGCGCATTATATGTCATCGGCAATGCCTGGATCAGCCCTCAGATCGGCACGGGCACTGCCGTTGTCGTCGGCCTGCTCGGCCTGATGTGCGCCGGCCTCGTGATCGATCAGACCGGCATGTTGCAATCCCCCAAAAAGCCCGTCACCTATCCACAGATCTTGTCTCTGTGCATCATCTTTGGCGGCGTCTGCCTCATACGGCTGCTCGCATAACTCCGCGATTTGAGCGCGTTTTTTTTAATGGCTCGGCTATCGCTCCGCGATACGCCTCGCTTGCGCCGCTTTTGGCTTCGCCAATACGCGGCGCAGTATTTGACCACTAATATCTATGAGCTTAATTCATAGCAAAAATTAAATCAACATTCAATAGCATTAAATAAATTCATTATATTATCAATCCACTCATTTCCAGAATCTTTTAAGCACTGACTAACTTTACTACGATTTTGATATAATTTATCCTTATAATGTCTCAAAACACTGCTGTCCCGCAACTTTTCAGAACAGCGCAAGCTGAGGATTCACAATAGGTTCAGTCATTATAGCGCCTTTGCTCTGCGTGTAAGTTGCCCACGGGAAGACGTCAAGGCACAGCTGAATGGTTGTCGCATCCATCAGAATTAGGCTGTTTACCCCGGGCAGTTTGAATTGTGAGCCTGGCGCGAGTGCCCTGCATGACTGCAACATCTGCTGAAAGACATCCTTAAAAAAAATCTGCACTCCGTTCATCATTCATACGAGAAAGGGCGGAACGGCTGATGGGGGACTTGACGCCGAGATGGTAAAGCCTTTTTTGTTTGCTCTTCTGAGCCTGCTCAATCTCACGAAGACTCTTCAACCCAAGTATCTGAGCCATGAGCATCACAATGAGCTGAACATATCGGCTTGTCTTGCGTCGTCTATCACCCTGCCCGTATTTCTTGTCCAAACGGTCAATTTCATGTCTCGGAAGAATTTTTGCCAATGTGTGAAAAACTGTGTTATAGTGTGCCACGGTTCGGAACTCCTTGCAAAAGGCGGTTGTCGTGAATTTCCTTTTAGTTCCGAACCAACTATAAAGCCATATTTTTGTGGGACAGCAGTGAATGCCCCCTTATTCATGCAGATATATCTTGATATCTATTTTCAGCCAGCGATCTCGCCATTCTTTATGAGAAATCTCTCCAAACAGCACCTTGCCCGCATCCATCAATCTCGAAAAAATAATATTATCCTTTCTCGGAACATATCCGATCTTGATGCCATGCACATTTTTAATCATAATCGCCATATCATCATAACTGTTGTTGGGCTCTCTAAAAAACTCAAGTTTGTCCCCTTCTTTCATAAATGGCTCAAGTTCTTCGATGCCATCAATATATGATGTCCCGGCTACAATTGTATCGAATAAAAAGATATCCCTTTCAAAGGGTTTTGGCAAAGATATCTCCCCAGCTTCCCCCGATATCAATGTCGACAGCGCAGACGATGAAAGTTTTACAAGACTGTCACTCATGTTCCTGACGCTCCATTAATTTATCAATCCTGTACTGCAAGACCTCTGAATACTCATGATATTGCTGAATCGCATCTCTAAATTCTACTTTTTTAGCTTCCTGCTTCTGTTCATCTTCTACAAACACCTTTAAAATATAAGGCACTTTCTGTTTGATCAGATCGATTTCTTTTTGAACTTTCCTGATCATCTCAATAAGCTGTGTTTTTTCCTGCTCAAGAAGCGTGATCGCATCCTCATCATCAAGATTGATATCATCATCGGACTCGACCATTTTTGCGACCATCTCCAAGCCTTCGATATTCGCAGTTTCATAGTAACAGACGGCAGATTCAAACAGCTTTTTGTGCGCTTCAGGCTGACCGGGATGCAGATCCGGATGAAGCATGCGCACGACTTTTCGGTAAAGCCTTTTCACAGCCTTATCTGTATCTTCCGAAATAGATACCAGCTGGCTGTTTCGCTCTACAGCCCGATTCATCTCCTCGATCACCTGCTGGACCTTTCGATCATATTCTTCCATCTCGATGTCCAAGCGAGCTTCGACTTTTCTGAGACTGACCTTTTCCTGCCGATTGATATTTGCCTGAATCAGTTCAAATTTTCGTTTCAAGCGAAGATAATCATTTTCCGCTGTCTGAAATTTATAAATGAGATCGGCAAATGCCAGCCAATAATTCATCTCGATATTCTTGCACTGCCTGAGTACAAGATCATCGCGCTCAAGCACGACCATAGAAAGCTCTGTCCTCAAAAGCTCGACTTCCTGCCTGAGTTCCGCAAACCGCGCAGATGGGGCAATATCCGCCATATCCGTCCTGCCTCCTTATAAAGAGCGCCTTTGAATACCTGTCCTTTGGGGGCAGCGTCTGCGCCCTGTTGCTTGAGCTTGCACAAAAAAATCTGCCGGACGTATCGGCAAAGCCGATAGGCCGGCACAGGCCGCGCATGCCGCAGGCAGAGCGGCCGCCCAAGACTCGAAAATCGCCTTATTTCCTGATCTGCGCGCGATAGGCATCGCCCGCCGCTGTCGTATAGGCCACGAACTCGGCATTGCGGCTGAGCGTCGCACGCAGGCGGATCTCATTGCCCGGATTAGCGAGCACGCGGTAATTGCGTTTTTTCAGATCGACGAGCACGAGATTGCCCTGTGTGAAAGCGTGTCCGTCATCGCGGGTATCCGCATAGACAAGGTATCGGCCATCCGGCGAAAATGCCGGCTCGGTGCCATGCGCGCCGATGAACACGACGGCATTCGCCTCGATATCGAAGACGAGCACGCCGGTCTTGAGGCCGCAGAACGCGACAAAACGCTCATCCGGCGAAAGCACGGGCGCAAAATACCTGTCGGCGGCAGGATCTGAAATCGCCTGAAGCGTCCGTGTCTGCTTGGATTCGAGAATGATCACATCGTCATGGTCATAGACGACGAACTCGCGGTCGGCATGGGGGAGCCTGGCCTTGAGCTGAGGCTTGCCGGTCACCTGATAGCGCAGCCTGGCGCCTTCGCGGAAAAACGGCGCATCCATCTGGCGGATATCGACCTGGTCATCCGACGCCCATTCGATATAGGCAGAAACCTCGCGGCTTTCGAGGAGCTTCGAGGTCTTGCCGTCCGCCCAGCGATGAAGGATGTTCGGCTGCTTCGGCAATCCGCGCTCGAACATGACGGCCTGCGAGCCATCCGGGGAAATCGACGCGGAAAAGACATGGCTCGCGAGATGCTGCGCGGAAACGAGCGGGGCGTTCTGAAGGAAGCCGAAGCGCCAGAGCTTTTTGGCATCCAGGCGGACGAGCTGCCCATCGGCCGGACCGTCTGACGGCGCCTGCGCGAACGCGGCGGCAGCAAAGACAGATGCGGCGAACGCGACGGCAAATGAAAGGCAAAATGTTCTGAACTTCATCACGCTCCTCCTTATCAGACTTCACGGCGGCGGCGCAACACACATGCGCCCAAAAGGCCAAATGCGCATGCAAGCGCGAACGGCGCGGATCTGTGCGCGCCCAGAGGCATCGCGCTGCAGTCATCCCCGGGCCTGAGGATGATCTCGGCAGGCATTTCCGCAGGACCGTCATCCGGCGTGCCGTTGCCCTTGACCGCTGTGAGCGCGATCGGACAGCTTGTCGTCTCCTGGGCCACGACATTGCACACCACAGTATTTTCGTAATAGCCCTCAGCAGCTGCCGTCACCGTGTGCTGGCCTTCCGCCAGGCCCTCGACGCGCCATTCGTCATGCCCGCTGTATTCGAGCGAGCCCGCGCCTTCGATCTGGATGCTGGCCTGAAGCTTGAGCGCCTCATTGCGCTCGTCATAGACATAGCCCTGGAGCGCGCCGACACCGCCCGTCCCCTGGATTGAAATATCGCATGTGTTGATCTTGCCGGCGACAATCGTGCACGTGGCCGAACCTTTGCGCGAACCGTCTGTCGCCTCGAATGTATATTCCCCGGGCGCAAGCTCGATGGTCCACATGTGCTCCCCGTCATACTCGATCATCTGCCCGTTGACGCGGACTGTCGCGGCCACGAGCGCGGACGGGTCGGCGCCGACATAGACATTGCCCTCGACCTGCGCGAGAGCGTTGCCAAGCATAATCGGGCAGTCCACGGTCTCCCCGGCCACGGCCGTGCAAGTCACGGTGCTGGAAACATAACCGCTGGATGCGCCTTCGACCTTGTATTCGCCGGGCCCCACGACAAATTCCCAGTAATCTTCGGCTGCATAGTGAAAGACCTGATCGAAGCCCACGAGCGTGACATCGCCGACGAGCTTGTCGCCGCCCTGTTCATCGGCAAGCGTGCCCCGGATAATCCCCTTGCCTTCGAGCGAACTGACCTCGATATTGCAAGTCGCCGTCTCCCCGCGCGCAACGCCGCACGCTGCAAAGCCGACGCGATTGTCAGACGTGCGCGCCATCAGCGTATAGGTGCCGGCATCGACCGAGAACGAGAAGTCATCCGTGCCCTCATAGGCGACGCGCATGCCTGCCAGGCTGACCGTTGACGCGACTTTGTTCTGCGTGCCGGCCTCGAACACGGCGCCCTGTATCGCGCTTTTCTTCGGGGTGACCGTGATCGGGCAGCTGCTCGTCTGTCCTGCCGTGACCGTGCACGATGCCGAGCCTTCCTCATACCCTTCGGCAGCCGCCGTGACGGTATAAGTGCCGGCATCCAGTTCGAACGCCCAGTCGGTCTTGCCGTCATAAGATGCTGTTTCGCCTGTATTCAGGCGGATATTTGCCGCGACATTCTGGCCGCTTGCGCCGTCCTTCACCGCGCCAGTCGCCTTGCCTTTTTCGGACACAGGCGGATTCGGGACATCCGGATCATCCGCTTTCAGCGCGATCGAGCACCAGGACGTGCCGCCTGCGGTCACGGGATCGCAATCCGAGCGGCTCGCGGTCTGATAGCCGTCTTTGGACGCCGTCGCCGTAAATGCGCCGACATCGACCGTAAACGTCATCATCGAATATGAATCGCGCGTCACCTGTGTCTGAGAGCCGATCGTATAAGACGCGCCGCCGAGCCAGTTGGCCTCCGCCACCGAGTCGCGGAACACGCCGGCCATGACCTTGCCCGTCTGAGGCTGCACATTTCCGCCGCCGCTGCATTTATCCGCATCACCGCCCCATTTCCGCGTGATTCCAAGACAATGCGCGCGCGCCGCCTCGTTGCGATGCGCATCGTCGCCCAGGTAAGCCGCATCCACGCTGCAGTTATTGATAAACCCGAGCTCCGTCAATGTCGCGGGCATCGAGGTCTCGCGCAGAACGTGAAAATCCGCATCTTTCACACCGCGATCACTCAGCTTGCCGCTGCCGCCCCATACCGCGAGCATTTCTTCCTGGATATTCACGGCCTGCTGATACGCATTGGCTTTGTTGCTCAGACACCCCTTATAGCAATAGGTCTCGATGCCAGATGCAATGGCCTGCGCTGAATTCGTATGGATGCTCGCAAACGTCGTCACGCCTTTTGAATTGGCATAGCTCGAACGCCCTGCAAGGCTCACGCTCGAATCATCGTCACGGGTCATATAAACGGTATATCCCGCAGCTTCGAGCAGCGGCTTGAGCTTGAGCGACACCGCAAGGTTGATCTCTTTTTCCAAAAGCCCGCATCCCGTCGCACCTGCATCCGTGCCGCCATGCCCGGGATCAATGCAGATCGTCCCAGCCTGCGCCGCCTCAAGCGCGCAAAGCGAAAATACCGCCGCAAGTGCCGCAGTGCTCAGATTTCGATGCCTCATATCAACCTCCATACACAGACACACATCCATATTCTATAATATCAGCATGGGCACGGTCAAAAGGATTTACAAGTCCCGATGCATCTCAGATATGCAACACATCCCCCCGCCCCTTTTCAGACGGACGGCGGTTAAGCAACGCATTGCTCACAAGCGAGGAATCCCCCTTGCCCTTTTCAGGGGGACGGCGGCCTATGCGGCGCTGCCGCATACGGCCCGCCTGGCGAGTCTATCGGGCAAGCCCGATACGACACGCCAAAACACCGCGCGCAACCGCACGCTCACTGGGCCTGCATCAGCGGATGCTTCTTCGATGCGCACGAATCCGCAAGCTCGCGGCCGTTGCGCGCCGCAATCAGCTCCGCCGCAATCGCAATCGCGATCTCCGTCGCAGACTGGCCGCCATGATCCACGCCGATCGGCGCATGCACAAACCTCAGCGCCTCTTCCGAATAGCCCTCCCCGACCATCTCGTTAAACACGCGACCGAGTTTCTTCGAGGATCCGATCAGGCCGATATATCTGGCATCCAGATCGCCATGCATGAGCAGCCCTTTCAGTACGGCGCCATCGCCGATATGCTGATGCGTCACGATCACAAAATAGGCCTGCCTGACGAACGACATCCGCCCGACGTCTTCATAAGACCCGAGCGTCACACAGTCATGCGCCTGCGGATGCGCTTCCGGCGCTGAAAATTCAGCGCGATTGTCGAGCACCGTCACGTCAAATCCGACATCCGAGGCATACCGCGTCAGCGCGCTCCCGATATGGCCGCCGCCAAAGATATACAGATGCGGCCTCGGCATGACTGTCTCTATCAGGAGCTGCGCTTCCCCGCCGCAGGCCATGCCGTTCCCCCCGTCTTCCTTGTCCTTCAGAAAATACTTGACCACGCGCGTGCGCTCCCCAGTCCGAAGCATCTCAAGCGCCTCGTTCTTCGCCCCGTACTCGAGCGCGCCGCCGCCGACGCTTCCCACGATCTGACCGTCCTGCGTCACGCACATCTTAAACGCCGTACGCCCCGGCGAATTCTCGCTGGCATGTATCACTGTCACGACTGCAAACGGTTCAGACTTCGCCTCCAGCGAGGCCAGATATTCATAAAACAACATATCCTGTTCTCCTTATCCCAATTATGCCCGCGCTCAGGACTGCGTCCCGCGCGCAATGTCTTCAATATCCTTGAGACGCTTCAAAAACGCCGCATCATCGACCGAAAATCTGTCCAGAATGCGAAGGATACACTCCCCGAACCGGACGCGCTCCGCCGTGTCAAGCGTAAAGCAGTCGTCTTCCTTCTCGACGGGATAGGCATGCTCCTTCTGGTTGGAGAGCCACACTTCCGCAACCTGGTTGCTGACGACAAGCACGACCGGTATCTGGAACACCGACGCCATCATCGAGAGCACCGGACGGATGTATCCGAGCATCTCGAACTCAAACTCGCTCCAATAGTTGATAAAGATCGGCAGGGATTCACGGGGCCCCTGATTATAGGCTTCCACGAGGTGATGCGAGATCAGCTCGGTGACGAAAATCTGCTCCCCATTGATCGGAAGAATGAGGATATTCTCATCCTGCACGCGGAGTTTTTCAAAGACGCGCGTCGCGCTGAGCTCGCTCGACTGCTGCGCGGTCGTCACGAGCAGATTATTGCCCCTGCACGCGAGCTCGATGTTCGCGCCAGTGTCGAGGTCGCCGATCGTCAGCGCGCGCTCGCAGAGCAAAAGCGTCCGAGGCACTGGCGGCACCCACTCCCTGACATGCTCAAAAACGCCCATGCCGATCGGAAGCTTCAGCGCCGTATCCAGCGCCATGCGATGCGCGCACATGTCGGACGCGAAAGCTGCGCGTTCCCGAAGCTCCAGCACCCAGCAATCCGAAATGCATCCAAACGCCTCAGACATGCCGCCCTGATCCTCCCCGGCGCGCACAATCACATGCGCGCCGCGATGCGCCGCCAAGCGAGCCATGTGCGGATCTGAAGCACCAGCCCGGCTCAAAAGCGCGACACGGATGCCGGGCAAGTCCACGCATTCGATATCCGCATCACCACGCCATTCGCGCCGGCGCTCCCCGATCTCAAAGGCGACCAGCCGCCCTGCCCCCCCTGCACGCGCACTGAACACGCACAATGACGGCGCAGAAACTTCGGGCACTGCCTGCCAAAATGATGACAAATCATCCCCGAACTCGACATCTTCCACAATGCCAAGCATCAGACACCCCGGCGCCGCATGCGCCAGAATCCCCATCACGCCCGCGACATCGCGAACTACCCCGCAAAAGCGCACCTCAAGCTCGGGAACACCGGCCGGGGAGCGCGACACATGCCATCTGGACACAGGCACCGCCAGGGTATGCTGAATCGTATGCAGCGACGGCGCGCCATCCTGAGACGTGACCGATGGCGATCGGCGCGAAAAATATCGCATCTGCACGCGAAATGCATCGCGATCTTTCAAGAGCAGCTCCCCGGCATACGCCTGATAAATCGCGTCAAGCGGCAGCGCCCTCAGGTATTCCAACAGCGCAAGACGGCGAATCTCCTGCCCCTGGTCGAAATGACAGACCTGCTCGTCACCGATGACAAGCGCCGGCACATCAAACACACCGTCCGAAAGCGCTTCCTGAAGGCACTTGTCCTGGAATACAAAATTCTCGGCCTCGGACGGAAACGACAGCTCCGCATCCAGCCCCTGCGCACCCACGATCTCGCGAAGCGTCGCGGCATCCAGCACACGGCCGCTCCCCCACACATACTCCATCACCTGGCGAGAATAACGCTCCAGGCACTCAGGGTGATGCATCATCAGCCAGATTCCCATGTGCAGTGCCGAACCGATATAAATCCGCTCCGGCTGCCACACAAACTCCAGATGCTCACGGCTGCAGAAACGAAGCGCCTCTCGACGCCGAAACTCCTGAACCAGCGGCATCTCTGCGCTGTCCGCATGACCGCTCAGCGCGCGCAATGAATACGCATCCACCGCAATCCATTGCACCGACACCGGAAGGTCTTCCAGCACGCCCAGGGAATGCATCATCAAATAGGAACGGTAATCTGAGTAATCGAAGTAAAATCTTATCATATTCACATGAACTGTGCGCAAATCTTCAGCTCCAAACGGCTCAAATCTGCATGGCCTCACTTCGCTTATTGCTACCATATTAAAAAAAAATAAAAAAGTGCTTGCAGAACTTTGCAAAGCTCTATATAAGCCGCCGCCGTTGCGAAACTCTTTCGCAATACGCCATGGGGCTTTAGCTCAGTTGGGAGAGCGCTTGACTGGCAGTCAAGAGGTCATCGGTTCGAACCCGTTAAGCTCCATGTTACCCTTTCCGGGGCTTTAGCTCAGTTGGGAGAGCGCTTGACTGGCAGTCAAGAGGTCATCGGTTCGAACCCGTTAAGCTCCATTCCGTTTCAAAGGCATCCTCGCGCAGGATGCTTTTTTTGTATCCAGGCACAGAAAAAACAGATAGCACAAAACCGCCCCTGCCAGCGTGTATCAAGCCATGCAGAACAAATATCTGAATGATTTTGAGTTGCTCGAACGCGTCCGTCAGGCTGTCCTCCGGCGAAACTGCTCCGTCACCGTCGGCGACATCATCGCCGAAACCGGCCTCAACCACGATGACGCCCGCGCCGCACTCACCGCGCTCATGGCCACGCATGAAGGCACCATGCATGTCAGCGACACAGGGGAGCTCGCTTATCAGTTCACTGACGGATGCACCCTGCGCGACGAACGCTCCTGGTGGACGCGAAACAAAGAGGCCGTCTTCAAGCTCCTCAAGCTGTCGTTCAAAGTCGTCCTGGCCGCCGTGCTCATCATCTACTTCGTGATCTACATGCTCATCGCGGCATGCTTTTTCGCCAGACTTGGCGACAGACAGCGAAGTGACGGCCTCTTCGGACAAACCGCTTACCCCACTGGCTTCGCCGGCCTGATCTGGTTCTTCTGGGGCGTGGGCGGACAAAGCTATGAAGCGCGCTGGAACGGCGAAAAAAATATTCCGATCTACGAGCGCTTCTATCAGTTCGTGTTCGGCACGGAACGCGAAGACACCGACCCGCTCGAAGACCGAACGCGCTGCGCACAGCTCATCCGCGCAAAACGCGGCATCATCACGGCTTACGACTGGCTCATGGTCACGGGCAAACCGCTCAAGGATTGCGAAAATGACCTCGCGCGCTTCACCGCAGAATTCAACGGCACCGTCGAGATCCTCGAAAATGGCACGCTCTGCTACTGCTTTGAAGACCTCATGAAATCCTCAAAATGCGATGCATCCCAGCCAAACGACAGCAAACCGCCACAAAATGCATGGCTCAATCTCGATGCGCCCATTCCGCTCTGCGGCTCCCAAAGCGGCTCCGTGTGCGTGTTCAACGCCATCAATCTCATCATGTCCCTCATATTCATCAAGGCAGGGCCATGGATCATCGCCTTGCTCGTCACGCTGATGACAACGCAGTACGGCCAGAACTTCCATGCGGCCGTCGAAGCCTATCAGCCCGTATCGCTCTGGCTAGGCAGCATACCGTTCGCATTCAGCCTCCTCATCTTCATCGCCCCGCTCTGCCGCCTACCCAATAACCGCCGCATCAACAAAATCAGGCGCGAACGCGCCATACGAAAAGCCTTGCTCCCCAGCGTATTCTCCCCAACACTGGCCGCGCCAAGATTCACGCTCAAACAGGCGTTCAATAACGTCGCCACAAGCTTCAAGCACGCCAATTTTCCCGCGCCATATATGGACGAAGTTTACCAGGCGCTCAACGAAATCTCTCACGAATTCGATGCCGAACGCGATGTCGAAGAACATGCCTACTTCAACTTCCGGTCGTTCTTCCAAAAGACGACAGAAGTCGCCCAGGAACGCGAAAAACGCGCACTCGACAAACAAGCATTCGGAAATGTCGCATTCTCCACAGACAGCGACGAACAAAGCGAGCTCGACCACTCGAACGCCATGCGAGATTTCGACAAAAAACTCGGCCTGACAACAGACACCAAGCCACTCGAAACACGCCAGACAGCGCATACATCCGGCAATGCGCCTGAAAACAGCCGCACGCGCCCCGACAGCCATGCGCCAGACAAAGACCTGCTCGCGTTCGACCCGGAAGACGCCAGCCGCGCCGTGCCCAATTTCCTCGACAGCCTCAAAAACATCTCCGACGACGAATACGAGAAGATGTACGCCACTTCAGACGAAAAGGACGAAACGGACCATCACGCCCCCTCGATGATCGCGACCGCCAGCGACGCGCCCGACCTCAGCGATGCGCCCGATGCGGCAGACATACTCGCGGGGCTCAAGAACATCTCCGACGACGAATACGAAAAGATGTACGCCACTTCAGACGAAAAGGAAGATCCCGATGCCGGCATGCTCGACGACATCCTCATCGTCTCCGAAGAAGAATACGCGCAAATGCGCACCACATCACAGGATGCGGAAACCATCCGCAAAAATGCCTAGGTATTTTGCCTGCGCGCCCGCTATGCTGCGCATACGCTGGCGCCCTGCCGCTATGCTGCGCATACGCGGCAGATATTTTTTCCCCACAGCCCCGAAGACAACACATGAAACTCACGTTTGACGAACACCTCCAGAAGATTTTTGGCCCAGAGCTCGACAAATACCTCCGCCACGCCCCAGTCGGCGAATTCATCCGCGTCAACACGCTGCGCGCAAATGCAGACGACGTGATTCGCGAGCTTTCAAGGCGCGGGTTCGAACTCGAACGCGTGTCTGGCCTGGATGACGCGCTCCGCATCCTCAGCATGCCCTATGACCCGACTCAAAGCCTCTTCCACTTCGCCGGCTGGTTCGTCAAACAGAGCCTCAGCTCACAGCTTCCGGTGCGTTTCCTCGACGCGCGCCCCGGGCAGAACATCATCGACCTGTGCGCCGCCCCCGGCTCAAAGACCAGCCAAATCGCCACAGCCATGCGCAACCAGGGCTGCCTCTATGCAAACGACCTTGCGGGCAAGCGCATGACCCCGCTCGCGGCACGCCTGGACGCGATGCTCGTCTCGCATGCCGTGCTCTACAACATGGCCGCCGAACGCCTCCCGCACGTACTCCCCCCGGTCTTCGACCGCGTGCTCGCGGACGTGCCCTGCTCGGGGCTCGGGCACAA
Organism: Pseudomonadota bacterium; assembly: GCA_017464085.1. GTDB lineage: Bacteria > Myxococcota_A > Bradymonadia > UBA4248 > UBA4248 > UBA4248. The sequence continues at coordinate 67,871 of JAFUEE010000105.1, read as the reverse complement.
CGACACGCTCGACGAAAGCAGATGGCGCTACGAAACAGCGAAAAATCCGGCCTCGCAGTACCAGCTCCAGTACAGGATACTCATGACCGGATGCCGGCTGCTCAAAGTCGGCGGAAAAATCGTCTATTCCACATGCTCGCTCAATCCGGACGAAAACGAGTCCGTCGTCGACGAGCTCATCTCGCGATATCCGTTCATGAAAATTGCCGACACGCCCCCGATCTCCGGCATACATTTCCGCCCCGGCATCACGCAATACGACGGCCGCTCATTCTCCCCAGATCTCGCGAAAACACTGCGCGTCACCCCATGGGAGAACGACACGCAGGGCTTTTATGTCGCCGTGCTCGAAAAGACCGATGAATTCGACGAGCGCCACCGCCACACAGATCCCGAAGCGCCGCAGACGCTCACGCGCACGATGGACGACCCAGAAATCGCCTCAATCCTCGAAAATATCGAACGCTATTATGGCATCGCTCCCCAGCACTTCAGCCATTTCAGGTTCCTGTGCAACGGCCGCGCGCTCTACTGCCTCGATTCGCACTGGGAATCAATCAGCACGGGATATCAGCGCGCAGGCATCTGCCTGGCCAAAAAGCGCGGCGGCATCTGGCGTCTCAGCCATTCGATGATCCAGCGCATGAACGAAAAGATCACGCGAAACACCATCGAGCTCGATGAAACACAGATGTCGGAAATCTGCAACACAGGCGAAGCCGATGTCGATGCCGGCCTTGTGGAATCGCCCTACCCCGTCATCAAATATGGGCCGCTGGGATGCCTTGCGACGACCTACGACCTCGGGAATGGCCGAATCCGCTGGAAACGGCCGTGCAATTACCGGATGTGACAGAAAAAGCGCCGCGTATGCAGCGCCCGAAGGGCGGTCATAGCGGCGCTGGGCGGCGCGTATGAACATAGCGCCGCCGCGAACAGGCACGCGAAGCGTCCTGCGAGCCCGCAAATTTGCCTTTTCTTCCCAGCACGCCATACTCTGCCCGTGCCATTTCGGCACCATTTGAGGCATGGAGGCCCACACAAGCTATGAGACCATGGATGTTCCCCCTGGTGCTGGCAGGTCTGCTCACCGCATGCAGCGGCGCGCCCAAGACGACCGATGACCCCAAAGCCGCCGACGGCACTGGCGAAACCGAAGCCGTGGCGCAAGAAGAAGTCAAAAAAGAAGACCCCATAGATATTTATGTCCGGAACAACGCGGAACGCCTTGCGAACTTCGCGATGCGCTTCGCAAACGCAAGCGATCTGCCCAAAGAAATCAAGGCTGCGCTCGACGACGAATTGTTTAAGAAAAACAAGGCTTTTCTGCAGCCGGATGACCTGAAGTCGGTCTATGAGGCCAGGCAATATGCGCCGATTTTTGTGAGCAACGGCGCGATTTCGGACGATTTCAAGCCGCTGACGGATGAGTTCGGCCAGATGGAAAGGCACGGACTGAAACCGGCCACAGCCTTGAATGAAGCGCTCGAGGCGCTCGGAAAGGATCATGAGCAGCCGGAGAAATTCGTCTTCACAGAAGAGGAACAAAAAATCCTGGCGGACACAATCCGCGACCGAAAAGTCGATGTGACCAGCCACGAGGCGGTCCGTAACCTGATTTCAGACCTGGTCCGCGACGAAAATACGCTGCCGCGACTGTATCAGACGGTGCATGAGCGCGCGATGAACGCCGCCGCGACCGCAAAGAAAGAGGCGCTCACGGAAGTGTTTGCGGCAGATCAGGCCATGCGCTTCGCGCGCGCGATGGCGTTTGAAAACATGACGCATCTGACCGACGAAGAAACCGCCTCGCTCGGCAAGACCCCAACGGATGCCAAGTACAAGGCGATCGCGCAGAAGCGCACGAAAGCCTGGTTTGACGAGCTCGTGCGCGTGGCTGACTCGCTGGGCTCAAAGGGCAAAGCGGATGCAGAGGCAGAGACCGAGGCCGCCCCCGAACCGGAAGAAACCGAAGTCGTCGAAATAGATGACTCGAAACTCGACGAAGCCAAAGACGCGCACAAGGCCGAAATCGAAGCCGCGAATGCCCAGAAAACAAGGCTGCACAACGCCACAAGCGTCGCCGATCTCGTCGAAGCGCTCTATCCGCCGCATCCGGCATACAAACAGCTCATGGAAGCCCACGACAGGTATGCCGCGCTCGAAGACTGGAAAGAAATCCCGTCCATCCCCCTCAAAGCCGGGCGCTCGCACAAAAATATGCCTCTGCTGCGCAAGCGACTCGCAGCCGAAGGCTATTATCACGGAGACATTTCCGAAGCCGCGCTCAGCGCGCCGGAAGCCGAAGTCTATGACAACGACCTGCGCGCCGCCGTGCAGCTCTACCACGAGACGCATCAGCTCGCGTATGACGAACAGAAAGGCATCGCAAAAGCATTCTGGGAAAGCATCAACACCCCGAGAGCCAAGCGCCTCGAACAGATTGACGAAAATCTGAGGCGCTGGCACAAGACACAGATCATACCGTCGCCATATTACATCCTCATCAACGTCCCGGATTTTCATGGCGAAGTCTGGAGGGACGGTCAGAGGGCTTACAGATTCCCGGTGGTGGTGGGCAACGCGGGCAAAGCGTGCGATCCGCAGACAAAGCAGTGGAAGCTCATCAACGCGACACCGCTTCAGCATGCGCGCATGCTGTATATCGAATACAACCCGTATTGGATCGTGCCGCCGCGCATCGAGCAGGAAGACTATATCGAGAAGATCAATTCCGACCCGACCTGGCTGGAGACGCACGGCTTTGAGTATTACACAGAAGGCGGCCATACCGTTCTGCGCCAGCTGCCTTCCGAAAATAATGCGCTCGGGAGAGTGAAGTTTATTTTCCCGAACCCGCACAGCACATTTTTGCACGACAGCCCGAAAAAGGGGCTTTTCAAATATCCGATCCGCGCATTCAGCCACGGGTGCATGCGCGTGTGGGAGCCGCTCAAGCTCGCGAAACTGCTGCTGCAGTATGACGGCCAGTGGAAAGACAAGATCGAAACGGAAATCGAAGACCTCCAGCCGCGCAGGTTTATCCTAAAAAACCGCTTTGACGTGTTCATCGATTACTTCACCGTCCGCGTGGATGACGACGGCATCGTCAATTTCCTTGCGGATCCGTACCGCTATGTCAAATATGCGCTTGAGCCGCCGAAGGCAAAAGAGCTTTCCTGCAAGCCCAATCCCAAAGCCTGGGTCGCGCGCAAGCCTGCTGCTGCCGATCCCGGCGCAGACGAGCCAACACCATGAGTTTCAAGCCATTCTTTCCAATCCTGTGCACCGTGCTCCTTGCATTCGCCTGCTCGCGGACGATTTCGGATCACCCAGAACAGGCTCAGCCTGCCGAAACAGAAGCCGAAGCCGCCGTCGAATCCTCCGTGCACGGCCTGCCGCCAGCCCCGGATGCCTACCTCTGCTCGAATGGGGAATTTGTCCATATCGAGCGCGGCGATACTGGATTGCTGATGCCCACGAATGCGGAACGCGGGTTTGGCTTTGCCAAGCCTGCGGGCACAAAACTGCCTGCCGGATCGTCTGAATTTTCCGTGCTCAGCGAAGCGCTGCACGCCGAACAGCTTCAGATCACCCAGTTCCGGGGCATCGCCACGGCGACCACTGAGCCTTATGCCCGAGTGGACAATACCAACACTGCCTGGCTTCCCGGCAAATCGCTTTCGGCCAAGGTGCGGTCGCTGGATCCGGAAGCCGGCTTCTCGGAAATCACGCTCGATGCACCGCTTGAACCCGGCTTCTATGTCCTGCATGACGAAACGCTTTTCCGCGCCCATGTCGCGGACGAAGTCACCGCGTTCTATCCGTTCATCGTCACTTCGGACGAAAAAGCTGACTGGCAGATTGCAGCCGAAGCCTGTTTCGGCGACATCCATAAAACTTACGGCGATGCGCCCGGCTCCCCGCTTGAAGCAGCCAAAGTTTCGGATTCCCAGAAATCATGCATCTCCGCGCTCCGGCTGCTCTGGAAATCGGGCGACGCCGGCCGGGATATCGAAAAACAGCTCGTCTATCTGAGCCGTCTCTCCAATCCCAAGAGCAACGACACGCATCAAAAGATACTCGCTTTTATGGACGAGACGCAGAACGACCTTTCTGCAGACCTGTGGAAAATCGAGCAGGCCGACCAGATGTATCGCCTGGCAAGCCTGTACACAAACCTCAGAACGGATATTCAGGAAGCCGTCCTGGCGCATTACGGCATGCCGATCAAAGGCGCGCTCAAAAATCTCACCTGGCTTCCGTTCAGCGCAAGCGCGCAGCCCGACGACGCAAGCGCGCTCTCGGATCTCTTTGACAAGATCCTCTCGGCCGAAGATTACACCAAGCAGCTCATCCGCCTCCTCGGCGCGATACACTACGACCGCGTGCACCGAAGCGCGCTCGCGCATGCGCATCTCGGCGCGTGGTTCAGGAAATTCGACAGCCTGACACCAGCCGCATTCAAAACCGCAGCCGCAGAGATTCGCACCAAAAGCCGCATGGACGAACTCACGATCGGCCCATTCCGCTTCAAAAACGTCCCCGAAGACGCGCATTCCGCGTGGAAAGCCGCCGTCACCGCGAAACTTCCAGACCTCCGCAAATGCATCGCCAAAGGCGACGCGCCTCACGGCGCGCTCCTGCTCGTCAGCCAGCCGCTCAACGGCACCGGCTTTGGACGCGAAATCACCGGGTCGCTGCGCGAAATCGGCAACGAAGACAACAAGATCTCCTCGCTCTCTCAGAGCGCGACGACTTGCATCCTCAAGGTCTTCGGATCGCTGCCCAGCGAGCCTGCGCTCGACCAGAGCCAGCACCTCAAAGTCGCCATCACCATCCCCAGGCAGTGACCGGCTGCCCCAAAGCACAGCCATTTTTTATTTGAATGAAATCTGCACAGCCGCGTTTATCCGCACCGTTTGACGGCACGCAATTCTTGCGGACCTGGCTTATGGACAGATCATTTGATTAGGTTTTGTATGACTTCATTTTTGAAACGACTTTCGCTCTGCTGCATCGCGGGCGTTGCTTTGACCGGCCTCTTTGCCTGCGACAATGCGGGCAACCATGTGGCCGAATATGACTGCGAAGAGTTCGATACCTGCGACTACGTCCCCCCTCAGAAATCCTGCATCTCGACATGTGACGGCACAGTCCCCCTGGTCTGCAACAGCGCAGGCGACCTCGTCAAAGGCACAGACTGCGCGCTGAGCGACCAGATCTGCGAAAACGGCACCTGCAAAGCAAAAGGTTCAACAACCCCGAGCGACCCCGTCGAGATCGTCACGCTTGACAAATGGATCGGCGCCCCCTGCGAATGCACCCCGGATGACCCGGAGCTGGCCAACGGCTGTGTCGTCGGCACCATCCCGCTCCCCGTGCCCATCGAGGGCGATGGCATCTCAGGCAGCATCAAGGGGTGCGAAAACGTCGATGCCAGCGATATTCCCGGCGCGAAAGTCGTCTGCCTGCGCACGATCGACAAAGACGCCGCCACGATGGCGCCGCCTGTCTATTTCCCACAAGGCTACTGCGCCGTGGCTGCTGTCGGCTGCGAAGGCAGCACATTCTGCGGCACTGCCGCATTCGGCGATGTCAAGGCCATGACTTCCTGCCCCAAAGGCACCGTCATGCTCGTCGCGCCGTTCGACTACCCGATCATGAACGAACCCTCCAAAATCGAAGACAGAGTTTGCGCAAAATCCTGCCGAGATGACAGCGACTGCAACCCCGAAGGCGAAGTCTACTGCATCGAACGCGAAGGCCTCAAATTCTGTTATAACGAGGCCAACTTTGAATTTTTGGGAAACAATATCACTTTCACTCAATTTTAATCGCCCATCTAGCCCCAATGCTTGAATTTTAAACCATAAAGGGCTATGGACGCGCCCGCTTTTGAACGCCCGGAACACGGGCTTTGCACAAGGTGTGCAAAGCCATTCCGAACTGATACTCAAGGATATGAACATGAAAATGAAACGTAATTTCTTCGCGCTCGCTGCCATGGCAGCACTTTCGCTGAGCCTCGTCGCCTGTGATGACGATTCCAATGACACCAATACCCCGTCAGAGCCCTCCGAGCCGACAACCACCTGCAAGGCCACCTGCAACGGCACCATCCCGATGACCTGCGATGCCAGCGGCAACCTCGTCGCCGGCACGGACTGCGCACAGAGCGGCAAGAGCTGCATCAACGGCGCGTGCTATGGCTCCGGCGACCAGATCGATCCCAACAAGCCCAATCCCAACGAGCCCACAGACAAAGTGCCCTGCACGACTTCGGGCTGCGACAGCACCGGCACCAAAATCATCACCTGCGGCGCGGACGGCTTCGTGGTCTCCACAGAAGACTGCGGCGCCAACGGCAAAGTCTGCCGCGCTGGCGCATGCGTCAACTTCTGCCAGCCCAAAGCGCGCAGATGCGCCGGCGATACCTCCTACAAGGTCTGCAATGACGACGGCAAAGCCTGGAGCGCCGTTCAGAACTGCGGTGCCAACGAAGAATGCTCCGGCGGTTACTGCAACCCCAAAGCAGAAGTCAAGGCCGACTCCGTCCTCGGCGTTGCCTGCTCCTGCACGGGCGCTGACTGCTCCTTCACGATCACCGGCAAAGAGATCGTCACCTCTCTCGGCACGGCCCCCTCGATGATCCCGATGATCTCCTCGCTCATCCCCGCCGACCTCGCAGAGCTCAAGGACATCGACTTCAAAGGCCTCCTCGACAAGCTCAACAGCGACAGCTTCATCATCACCGCCCCGAACTTCTTCTCGAAGTCGAACAAGGGCTGTGAAGCCGTGACCGCTCCTGCCGGCATGACCGTCGGCTGCCTCCGCGATGCCAAAATCACCGTCACCGGCGCTGACGAACTCCTCAATGCCATCCTCGGCATCGTCAAGGGCATCGATCCCACGCTCATCGACGCCGAGCTCGAAAAATACGTCAAAGACACCGTCGCCAGCGGCATCGAATTCAAGTCCAAAGACGGCTATTGCCTGACCGCTGCCATCGACATCGACGGCCAGGGCGGCATGCTTGACACTCTGGGCATCACCACGATCAAAAAATCTGACCCCAACAGCCCGGTCAACAAGATAAACACCGGCGACCACAGCAAAGCCCAGTCGGCTGCATGCCCCGCCGGCGGCCAGAAATACTCCTACACCACGGGCGTCGAATCAGCATACGCGAACATCGCCGTCGGTTTCGATATGTGCCTCAAGGCCTGCGCGAATGACAGCGACTGCCGCGAAGGTTACAAATGCATCGACATTCCTGCCGAAGTCCCCGAAGAAGGCGAAACGGCCATCAGCCGCAAGGGCTGCTTCGATCCGACCACGATCGATTACTTCACCGAGATGTCGGAAGGCTTCAAAGACTAATTTCCAATATCCGGCCTATGCCTGACGGCATACGGCCCGGATGCTCGCTTTGCGCCGCCTGCGGCGCTACAGCTCCCCAAGCCGCTATGACCTTTGGTCATACGCGGCTTTTTTTTGTTTATGCCTCCCGCACGCCGTGCGCGTACCATCAACGGTGTGTCGATGCCTCCCGCACGCCGTGCGCGTACCATCATAGCCTCCCCCCTCCCCATTGCCTTTCTTTCTGGAGGGGGTATGGGGGAACCTCCTTTCTTTGGGCACCAAAGAAAGAGGTTCCCCCACTAAACATCCCCACACAATCACTCCCTTACGGGCTGTCTGCCGAGTTCCGACATGGCTTTGCTCGACTGGCCGAACCCGATGGAGATCACATGCCAGCTGTACGGGTCGACCTGATGGAACGTATATTCGATGCGGATATGGATGGCGGAGATATCGAAACCGATGCCGCCGCGCAGCCGAAGCTCCCAGGCCCAGTTGAACGGAATGAACGGCGTTGTCTTGCGGTCGCCGCCCCAGAATGACCAGCTCGGCTCCGCCATCAAGTAGATATAAAGCCCCGGCATCGGATCGATCCAGATGCCCAGCATCAGCGGCAGCCCAAGGCCTGGCCCGACGTGATCCGATTTCGACTCTTCCTTGATGCTGTAATAAGAATCGCTCATGAGGCCAGATGCCAGAAACACGACGAGATAATCCGTCCCCAGCCCTACGCCGAGCTTCATGCCGATCGAATACTGCACGAGCTCCCCTGACAGGCCGATGCCGAGCGATGCCCAGGCTTCACCATAACGCCCGACAAGCGTCCCCGGCACACGGTCTACAGCCATCGCACGCGCATGAACGCCCAGCACATTGCGGCCGCCCATGCTCCGATGAAAATCAATGCCGAAATCAAGCGCGCCGGACTGCTTTTCCTGAGCAAGACACGCTGTGCTGACCAAAAGCGCGAGCAGGCACGCAATCACTGCACATACAGGCCGCACCATCCCTAGTCCTCCGCCACTGCACGCAGTGTTTTTGAAAAATGCAATCTGTCGAACACCGGCCGCAACGCCGGATCATGACCGCAGCGCGTCAACATATCGCGCACGCCTTTGCGGCAAGGCAGACATGCCGTGGTCTCCGTGCACAGATCGTGATCGTTGAGCTTCGGCTGGACCGCATCCAGATGTTCCGTGAGTTTTTTGGCCATCTCTGCACATTCGCTGCTCCCCTGCACCGCCTCGTCGAACCCAAGGCAGAACTCAGCCATCTTGTCCGCCTGCGAACGGCATCCGCAAACGCACAGACAGCACACGACACATACTGGCAACAAAATTCTCTTCATATCCGGCATTCAAACAGAATTTATGCCCGCCAAAAGCGGCGGCAGCTTTTCATAGTTCACAAAACGGCTTGCGTCAAAAGAAGACTGAATATTCTCCACAGCCCCCATGCACTAACCAGCCTCCTGCCCCCTCAAAACATATTCCCCCCAAAAAGTCCTGTATTTCCGGTGTGAAGTTACTGTTCAGCCTGTAGCAGCTCATTCAGCCGCTATAGACCACGTTCACATCATTCGGCAATAGAGCCACGCCATGCATTTGAAATCAAAGCTAGAAGCTTTATCATGCTCACTACTGCCTATTGCCTGCTGCCTATTGCCTGGATGCCCCCCCCTTATTCTTCAGACAGCTCATAAGGGCTGAACAGTTACTGTGAATAACACTTTGGCAAAAAGCAAATTGAGCTTTTGCGCAAATGCCGTTATAGGGCGAGCGCGCAAGCATGCGCCATTCAGAACTCAATCTTGTATCAAAAGACAGACAAATGATTCAGGTATCAGGACTGACAAAATATTTCGGCCCCCAGAAACTCTTCGAGGATGTGACCTGGCAGATCGACCGTTTTCAGAGAACGGCGCTCGTCGGCCACAATGGTGCGGGAAAATCGACTATTTTAAAGATTATCGCCGGAGAACTGGATGCAGATGGCGGTAGCGTCATGATCCCGAAAAATATGACGCTCGGATATCTGCCGCAAGAAATCACGTCGATGGACACGAAGCCGGCGATCGATCTGGTGCTTTCAGGCAAGCAATATCTGCTGGACATCGAAGCGGAACTTGAGGTTCTTCAGGCGCAGGTGGAGGCGTCGCCGACTCCGGAGCTGATTGCCCAGTTTGGCGAAAAACAGCATATCTTTGAGACCGAAGGCGGTTACAGACTGCGCGCCGAAGCGCAGTCGATCATGGCATCACTGGGGTTTCGCAATGACGAGCTCCACAAGCTGACGACAGAATTTTCAGGCGGCTGGCAGATGCGCATTCTGCTTGCTCGCCTGCTTTTGTCAAAGCCCGACCTTCTGCTCTTGGACGAACCGACAAACCATCTGGATATCGAATCGCTCGCATGGCTAGAGTCCTTCCTGGCGGGCTATCCGGGCATTTTGCTGATCGTGAGCCACGACAGGGCATTCCTGAACCACGTGATCGACGGTGTGTGCTCGCTGGACGAAAACGGCCTGCTCCAGTTTCCGGGCAATTATGATCACTATCTGGAGATGCGCGAAGCGCTCGAAGAGCAGCTCGAAAAGACGGCCGAAGCGCAACGACACGAGATTGCCGAAAAGCAAGCGTTCATCGAAAAATTCCGCTACAAGGCGACGAAGGCAAAGCAGGTCCAGAGCCGTGTCAAACAGCTCGAAAAAATGGAGAGTGTCCAGCTGCTCCAGAACCGCAAGAAGATCCGCTTTCATTTCCCGCAGCCAGAGCGCCCGCCCCAAGTGCTGCTCGAGCTTCGCAACGTCTCCAAATCTTACGGCGACAATGTCGTCTATCGGAACCTGGATTTCAGGATTTATCGAGGCGACAAGCTCGCGCTCGTCGCGCCGAACGGCGCAGGCAAATCGACGCTGATCAAGATTCTGGCGAACATCATACCGTTCGAAGGCGAGCGTCTGCTCGCGGACCGCGTCCACCTCGCGCATTTTGCCCAGCATCAGGTGGACGCGCTCGATTTCAGCAAGACGCTGCTTGAAGAAGCTGGCGCAGACCTGCCGAACACGATCACGATGACGATGCTCCGAGCGGCGCTCGGCGCATTCCTGTTCACGAATGAGGACGTGGACAAGCCGGTGTCCGTGCTGTCCGGCGGGGAGAAGAATAAGCTGGCGCTGGCGAAGATTCTATTGCGCGCCCCGAACCTGCTGCTGCTCGATGAGCCGACAAACCACCTCGATCTGGACAGCCGCGAAGCGCTCGAACGCGCCCTGATGGATTATCCGGGAACAATCGTCGTGATCTCGCATGACCGCTGGTTCATTGACAAGGTATGCAACAAGATCGCCTCCATCGACCACGGCAGGATCGACATCTTCGAGGGCACTTACAGCGAGCATGAAGCCTTCATGGCCGCGCAAGCCGCAGAAACCCAGGCCGCACAGCCTGAGCCCGAAAATCCGAACGCGAAGAAGCAGAAGCGCATCGAAGCCGCGCAACAGCGGGATGCCATCCGGAAGGCCACCAAACATCTGAGCGAGCGCGTCAAAAAGCTCGAAGCCGAAACCGGCGCGCTCGAAGACGCGATCAAGCAAGTGGACGCGCAGCTCGCAGATCCCGAGACATACAAAGACAGCGGCAAAATCCGTGAGCTGACGACGCGCAAATCCGAACTGGAAACCCAGCTTGAGACGGCTTTTGAAGCCTGGATGACAGCCCAGGCAGAACTCGATGAAGCGATGTCACAATTCGAGTGACATGCCTTGCCGGCTCAACCACAAGCCTCAAGCGCACACGCCAAAGATTGCAGCATTGCGGGCGTATCGGACGCAGGCCGATAGCCCGCAAACCGTCTGCGTATGACGCAGTCAAAGCAGACGGCGCGCAGGCGTATGACGCAGTCAGAGCCGTCGCCCCACAAATCCGCGCGCCATCCATGATGCAGACAAATTTGAAGCCGTCTCCCAAAAGCATGCCGGGATGTCGCATTTTGGGGCATCGCATGCATAAAATAATAGGTCTGATACTTGTTAAATCCCCTAAAAGATAGTAAATAAGCCAACCATGTTGGCTCGCCTTGTGCCGATTTTGGCCGGAAACCTGCGAAAATGTTAGATTTTATTGGCGGACCGTAAACGAACATAGCTTTCAACGCCCTGAGAGAAGGGCCTAACTTAGGATGTATTATGGCTAAAAAATTTCGCTTTTTGATGGCTGCCGCGCTGTTGATGCTCTTTTCAACGAATGCAGTCGCTGAAGATTCCAGCAGTGATGCGAAAGCGCGCACAAGTGCAGATGGCTCCTATGCATTCAAGCCATCGTGGGGTATCGGTCTCCAGTATGGCCTGACCTTTACTGATATGCAGAATTGGAATGACTATCTTCTGATTCCTGCGAAACAGAATTATTTTGATGCGAATTTCGTCGCCGAACATGAGCTGTACGTCGAAGTGACGCCGGTCGAAGGTTTCCGTTTGAGCGCATTCGGCGGCTTCCAGTCTCTGTACATTTCGAACACAGGCTTCAACTATGGCTATGGCGGTATCGAGCCTGCATTCAGCGTCCGCCGTTCATTCTATGAATTTGCAGTCGGTATCGGCCTGGGCTATGGCAAGACCTGGCTGGACAACGACAATGCGAAAATGGAAGGCCACGGTCTTTTGGTCCGTCCGTTCGTCGAAGCGAGATTTTATCCGGCAGACATCTTTGCGATTTATCTCCGCATCGCATTCGGTTACTATAAAGAGTTCGGCCTTGAGCCGTCTGATTATGCCAAAGCGCGCGACACCGACAATCAGATCGACACCGACAAGCTTTCGTATGCCGGTCCGAACATCGCCGTCGGTATCCGTTTCGGCAACTATGAAACCCCGGTCGTTCATATCGGCGACAGCGATGGCGACGGCGTCCTTGATGACGTAGATGACTGCAAAGACGAATCAGGCAGCAAAGAATTCAACGGCTGCCCGAATCCTGACAGCGACGGCGACGGCTACTGCGATCCCTGGGTTTCCGAAAAAGGCCTCAGCGATCAGTTCGCCAGCACCTGCAAGGGCGTTGACAAATGCACCGGCGAAGCCGAAGATGTCGATGGCTTTGAAGATGAAGATGGCTGCCCCGATCCCGATAACGACGGCGACGGCGTGTGCGATCCTTGGGTCTCCGAGAAAGGTCTTGCGGACAAATATGCCAGCGTATGCAAGGGCTCTGACAAATGCGCCGGCGAAGCCGAAGATCTCGACGGCAATATCGATGATGACGGCTGCCCCGATCCCGATAACGATGGCGACGGCCTCCGCGATCCCTGGGTCTCCGCGAAAGGTCTCTCCAGCAAATATGCCAGCGTCTGCAAAGACATCGACTATTGCCCGAACTATCATGCCTCTGACAAGTTCAAGGGCTGCGAGAATCCCGATCCCGATGAGGACGGCTTCTGCGATGCCTGGGTCTATGACAACGACCTCGCGTCTGTCTTCCCGCAGTGCAAAGGCAAAGATGTCTGCCCGAACGAAAAAGGCGATGACGCCAAGGGCTGCATCAAACGCCGCGTCGAAGTCACCGCTGACAAGATCGAAATCAACGAAGCCATCAACTTCGGTCTCAACAAGGCCACCATTCAGAAATCTTCTGACAGCCTCCTCGAAGAAATCGCTGGCGTCTTCAAGAACAACCCCCAGATCAAGAAAGTCGAGATCCAGGGCCACACAGACCTCAGCGGCAATGCCAAGAAGAACCTCAAGCTCTCGAATGACCGCGCCAAATCCGTCTATGACCGCCTCATCAAACTCGGCGTCGAAAAAGATCGCATGACCTACAAAGGTTATGGCATGACCCAGCCGGTCGAGCCGTTGCAGCCGGGCCAGAAGAAAGAGACGGCCGAACAGGCAGCCAAGAACCGCCGCGTCGTCTTCAACATCCTTGAGCAGGATGAGGTCAAAAAGACCATGACCATTCGCGAAGCCAAAGAGGCCGGCTATACCCGCGATGATGTCAAAGTTCTGAGCAAAGAAGAATCAGCCAAAGCCGCAGAAGCCGAAAACAAGAAAAAATAATCAGAACTGATCAGTTCTAAAAGCCGCCCATTGGGCGGCTTTTTTTTGGCTCTGTCGCCAACATGGATATGGGAAAGCAATGCTGGCAACTTGTATATCAATCGCCCTGAAAGTGGGCAAAATAGGCGCGGCATTGCATCGTGTCGCGGCGGGAAAGCTGAGCGACTTGTATATCAATCGCCCTGAAAGGGCGACAGCGAACACAGCCCGGGGAAAGCCGCGAAGGCGCACGCGGGGAGGATTACCCCATATTCGCCCGTCTGAAGCCAACAGAGCCAAAAAAAAGCCTCTCTTGCGAGAGGCTTTAAAATGTAAATCCTGAAATATCAGGAATAATACGTATCCTTGATCGCCTTGAGCGCGACTTCAAAGAAACTGATCAACTCAGAGCGCTCAATCTCCTCAACTTTCTGGTTGAGCAGGCCGTGACAGTTAATCGGATGACTCTTCAGTTTGAGCTTTTCATCGTTATCGGCCAGATATTTGTTGATCGTGTTACTAAGCGCTTCCGGGGCAGTTTTGTTCGGATGAGGCTGCGCATAGAGCTTGACATCACCTTCCGTACTGATATCCATAATGGCATAACCGATACCGCCATAGCGGAAATTGATACCGCCGATGCGACCGCCACCAGCTTCGATATTGCACCCTTTTTCACGGGCAAAAATCATCAGTTTTTCGATGGCATCACGTCGCGCTTTGCCACCTTTTTTTTCTGCGTCTTGAAGCACCTGAAGCTTATCCACGTTTTCCTCCTAAAGTTCTTATCCCACTCGCACATGCGAGATTAAAATAATAACACATTTCCCTACAGAATGCCAATTTTTCTAAGAGCCGTCCGGGGTAAATCCCCTCATTCAATGCCGATGACCGGCCCGCACACCCGACGCAACGCGCGATAGGGCGCATGGCAGATCCGCCCCACGGAATGCGGACCGCAAAAGATGACCTGAAGCGCTGCATCCGCCGAAATCGCAGTCCCATCCAGCAGACACATGGATATCGCGCGAAGCGCAACGCCTGGCGCGGCATAGCGCGCATCCCCTTCGGCAAACACCATTGTCCCGCGACGGGTATCCGACAGAAGCGAATCAAACCAGAGATGCGCCAGATACGACTTCGCCCCTCCCCCTTCCGAAAGAAGCGCGCCGAACAGATCCACGACAAATCTGTCAAGCTTCCGAAGATGACATGCCGCGAGAAGCGCTTCGGGCTTATCAAGCTTTTCCTGGGCAATCGCGAGATCGCACAGTGTCTTGAGCGAAAAATAATGCTGATGCGCATGCACGAGAAGATTCAAGTAAAGATCCGCATCGCCCAAGATCCGAACGGCCTGCCCGCGCGCGGAATCAATCATTCGCGAACGCGCAAAGGCTTCCTCAAATGACGGAGAAATCCAGGGCTGCGGCGCAAGCGCCCAATGTATCTCAACGGGCACAAGCCTTTTGTGCTTGAGAATCATCTGATTCGTCGCCCAGAGATGCGGCTCGGCCCCCACTTCATACCCGAGAGACTGACAGCATTTCTGCACATGCTCGCGCTGGTCATACGGCACCCAAATGTCGATATCCGAAGTGCCGCGCCAAAGCGCATCCGACATCAGCACCTGCCCCAATGGCGCGCCCTTGAGCACGATATGCTCTTCCCCGATCGCACGGACAATCTCCCCGAGCGAATAATACCAAAGCCCCAAACGAGCCGTCTGCTCTATCCGAAATGCCGAAATCTGGCGATTCAACAAGGCTTCCGGCAAGCCCATCTCCGAACACAAGATATGATTCTGACGAATCCCTGCATACAGATAAGGCAAGATGCCGCACGCGCGCGCGCGCGACAAGATCCGCTCTGGCGGCACGCCATGATTCACAGCATATCGGATCAGCCTGTTTAAAAGCGCATACAGCATCTCAGTCCCACGGATTGTTCCGATTGGGAACAAGCTTGCCCATCTCACGGTATTCCTGAATGCCGGCTGCCTCGAGCAGATCCATGTCTATCGGAATATTGCGCTCCGCAGCGCGATACGCCGCCCGAACCACCGAGTTCTTGATACAGCCGCCAGAAAGCTCCAGATCCCGGCCGAGCGTCTCGAAATCTATCCCCTCCGCAAGCGGGGCGGTCGCCGGCAGCAGGCTCTTCCAGATCTTGGCGCGATATCTCGCCTCTGGGAACGGGAAATCGATCTTGTGATTTAATCGGCGCTCAAATGCATCATCAATCGCCGCATCCAGATTTGTCGTCAAAATCACGACACCTTCAAAACGCTCGACTTCCTGCAAGAGCAGATTGACCTCCATGTTGGAATATCTGTCGTTCGAATCCTTGACTTCGGTGCGCTTGGAAAAAATCGAATCCGCCTCGTCAAAGAGCAGAAGCGCGCCGCTTGCGGCTGCTTCACGAAAACACTTTTCAAGATTCTTCTCCGTCTCCCCCACATATTTAGAGACAATCGCCGGAATGCGCACGCGATAAAGCGTCATGCCGAGCTCGTTCGCAATGATCTCCGCCGACAAAGTCTTGCCCGTGCCTGAATCACCGCGAAACAGCGCGCAGATGCCGCGCCCTTTGGTGATCTTTTCCCCAAATCCCCATTCCTCAAAGATCGTGCGGCGATTGCGCACAGATGCAATCAGACTGTTGATCTGATGCTTGACTTTTTTGGGCAGAATCAGGTCATCCAGCGTCAGCGTCGTCAGCGTCTTGTCCGCCAGCTTCCTTATCTTGTTCCTGATCTGTGTTTTGGCCGCCTCCTCAAGCGTGTGCATGGTCAGGACGAGTTCGCCGCCGTCACATTCCGCGAGCGCGCGATTGAGCGCCACAGCCACCGAGTTCCGGATCGTCCCGCCGGAAAACTCATACTTGTCCGCAAGCCTGTGCAGATCGACATCTTCAGAGAGCCTGACATTCTGAGGCAGATGCAGCCGCCAGATCTGTTCGCGAAGCCGGACGGGGAGAATTTCAAAATCAATCTGCAGCGTCACGCGCCTGTCGAGCGCAGGATCGAGCGCCCCGGGCAGATTCGTCGTCAATATGACGATTCCTTCGTATGCATCAAGCGCCGCAAGCAGCAGCGGCAGATCCCGGTTGCCCTGCGTCCTCGACGCAAAGATCAGCTCGCAGTCATCAAACAGGAGCACCGCGCGCTGAAGCCGTGCCTCGCGCATCAAAAGGTCAAGATTGTCCTCAAGACTGCGCTTCGCCTCAAGCTCATGCGCATCCACGAGCAGCAGCGGGCGACCAAGCGCATTGGCCACCGCCTGGCTCATCAAGGTCTTGCCCGTCCCGGATGGCCCGCTGAACAGCAAAATCAGGTTGCGGCCGCCGCCGCCGATCTCCTCAAAATGACACGCATCCTTGAGCTTCAGACAATTCTCGTACTGCGTCACGAGCGTCATGATCTGCTTTTTGTACTTCTCCCCCATCATGACCTGATCGACTGTCGTCCTGGGGTAGAACAGCCGGCTGAAGCCGTCCAGATTGAGGTCAGCCGCGATGCCGAGAAGATGACACTCCACGCGCGACGGCAGCACCAGCACCATATCCTGAAGCTGCGTCTCCGCGCCAAATTTCGGCATGAGCTCGATCAGATGATGCGCGATCAGCGCGCCGGCAGGCGCAAATGCCTGACGATTCTCAATCTTTGACGCAAAATCCGGGCTGAACAGCTCAAGCGCCAGACCGACATCGGGCTGAGAAAACGCAAAATTCTGGCGAAGTTTCGCAATCTTCTGGCGAAAGTTCGCATCCAAAGACGGCGCAAGCGAAAGGAACACCACATCAGCCTCGAACGCAGTCAGCCGAAAGTCCGCAACGACCTGCCGGAACGGCACCGCGCCATCACAAGCCCCGTCAAGCGCGGCAACGCCTTCCAGATATCGCCCCGCAGCACCTGGCGCGCCGGATGCCGCCTGATCGCATAGCTCACAAAGTAGACCGTATCGCTTCTCGAGGTACTGCGCTGCATTCATCGCTCATTCCTTATGATAATAATTATGAATCGCCTCTGCGACACACGGGGGCACATACTGCGAAACATCTCTCCCGTATGACGCGATTTCTTTGACCACAGAGCTCGACAGAAAGAGCTTGTCCGTCGCCGCGATCAGAAAAACTGTCTCAATCTCTGGCGCCAGATCTCGGTTTGCAAGCGCCATCTGAAATTCATATTCAAAGTCCGCGACCGCCCTGAGGCCGCGAATGATGACACGCGCATTGACCTGGCGGCAGTAATCGACGAGAAGCCCCGAATACGCACTGCATGACACATTCGGAAGATCGGCAAGCGCCGTCCGAAGAAACCCCAGCCGTTCATCCGTCGAGAACATCACTTTCTTGCCCGGATTGACGCCGATCGCGGCGATGACATGCCCAAACGACCTCGATGCGCGACGGATCAGATCGATATGGCCGAACGTCGGCGGATCAAACGTGCCAGCATACACCGCCAGACGGTCATCCTGCCGCCCAAAAGCCTCTGACGCCCCCGTGTCAATTGTCATTTTGCGTTTCACCCTCATCGGGAGCCGGCGCGATATCGGCATCCGTCTCGTAACATTTGTCGTCACGACAATATTCATCCTCACGGCAGTCACACATCGTCACCGTCTCCGTGTCATCACTGCACGCCGACACGCCCGCAAACAACACAAACAAAAGAAGAAAACATCTTTTCATGAATGATATCACCACACCGTTTCTGAAAGAAATGCCCGAATGGCATTTTTATGGGAGGGGGAAGACTCCCCCTGCGCGGCTATTTTCCGGCAAGCGGCCATTCCGCTTGCCGGAAAATACGCAGCTACCCCCTCTTCGAATCACAAAGAAGCAGGCCCGGATGAGCCTGCAAAAACTATCAGAGAAACGGCCTGAACGCCAAGTTTCAGGCCCGCTTGCTATCAGACGATTATCCCATCGGCACGCCAATGCTGTTGGAAAGCCCCGGACTGTACGGATTCTCGCTCGTGCCGTCATCCGCCTTGATCGCACTGTGCTCGACAAAGACCTCAGCCCCCTCGTTGACTGCCGGCGCTGCCGGGCGAGCCGCCGAAATGCCCTTCTTCGCGCTCATATCAGGCAGCTGAACCTTGTGAACGGCCACGCTGCTGCGCGTGTTGACGAGCTCGACCTTAAAGGCCGCCGCGCTGTCAATCGCACTCGAAATTTCCGCAGAAGCTACCGAAATGGCATCCAGATCAAGCGCTTCGAGCTTTTCGCCCTGCGGATAAAGGATCAGATAGCGTTTGGCATCCAGACAGCCTGCCAGCGAGATACGGCCGGTGCTTCCATCAGCTTTCCTGACCGCAATGTGAAGCTCCCCAATGTTCGCGCGCTTCGCGCTCGAATTATAGAGTTCAATATACTTCATCTGCTTGCTGCTCGAATGGTGCATCGCAGCCCCTGTGTCCGGATTCGTGAACACTTCATTGATCAGGACCTCGTTCGCGATCACCGTCTCGCAGGCCACGCCCTGGCAAGTGCCCTCCTGGCACATCCAGGAGGTGCAGTCTTTTTCCGAGCCGCATTTCTTGCCCACGCCGCACTGCTCGCAAGGGCCGCCGCAATCCACATCGGACTCCCCGGGATCCTGCGCGCCGTTCTTGCACAGATCGACTTTCGGCTTGCAGATGCCGCTTTCACAATTGCCCGTCTGGCAGTCGCTGTTTCCGGCACAAGCCTTGCCTTCCGCGCATGCAGGACAGCTGCTTCCGCCGCAGTCCGTATCGGTCTCAGTGCCATTCTTGATGTTGTCGATACACGCGATGCAGATGCCGCCCGGATCACACATATAGCGGTCGGGGCACTCCCCGTCGCTGTGGCACATCGAATCGCCGCAGACCCCGCTTTCACATGATCCAGAGAGGCAGTCCGAATCCGCCCTGCACCCGAGGCCGGGACCGCATTTGTCACACGGACCGCCGCAATCTCTTGCGGTCTCCGCGCCATTCATCGTCCCGTCTTTGCACGTATTGCAGGTATGCGTATCCAGGTTGCAGCTGTGGCCGCCGCTCTCCGCGCACTTGTCGTCTGAATCGCACGCCACGGACACACACTGGCCCTCCTCGCAAAGCCCGGAGACACAATCCCCATTCGAACCGCACATCGCTCCTTCCGCGCAGGCCTCGCATGACACGCCGCCGCAATCCACATCTGTCTCGTCCTCGTTCTGGACATAGTCAAAGCAGTGGCCGGGGTTGGCTTCCACGCAAACACCCAGCGTGTGCACGCACTTATACAGCGTCGGATGCGGACAATCCTTACTGCTCAGACATTCTCCAGAACCAATGGTCATGCCCTTGTCATCGCATCCAAGACTCATGACCGCGAATGCTGAAAGAAGCAGGAATCCTATTTTTCTCATAAAGACCTCCGCCAAAAGAGCCCTTGTGTACTCTAGTTGGAATTAAAGCAGGTTTAAAGTATTTTTTCACCAATCACGCCAAAGTACTACCTGAAGCATTCCAGCAGCGTGCGCAAAGCCCTCTGCCTTGACAGATGGCCATTTTTAAGAAACAGATGTTTTGAGAAATTGGCAGGATACAAGCACGACGGCCCAGCGAGATGACGCAGCCCGGCGATATCTGCGCAGCCCCCCAAAATATCCTGGTCAGCGCGTATCGGCCAGCGGCCGATAGCGATGACATCAGCAGCGCGTATCGGCCAGCGGCCGATAGCGCTTGCCCACACAACAGACTCACGGCGCAAACTTCAAATTCTTGAGCACCTCCTCTGATTCGATTGTGTCTGACCACTCATATTTTTCGAGATTTTTATAGATATCCTCAGAAACTCGCGTGCGAAGGATCAGGTTCCGATGAGCTTTTTCGGCCTCCCAGTCGGCTGCCGGATCTTTGGATGTTGCGAAATATTTGCGCGCCGCCGCATAGTGCAGCGCCGTGTCCACGAATGTCCCCTTGGGCGCGTTCGGATCGATGTTCGTGATATAGATCGCGATATAGCCCTTTCCCTCGTGCACGATTTCAAAGATGCGCGACTGCGACGGGAAATCGACGACAGACGCGAGCATGACTTCCCAATACCCCTTGGTGCCGTCAATATAGACATGGGAATCGTTATTATGCCCATGGCCGGTGATGTGGACGATCACGCCGGAATATGACGCGAGAAGCTTCTGGAAATCGTTCTGCGTCACGGCGCCGCCAAACATGTCCGTGCCGTGGTGAGACTGAAGTATGACGAGCTCTTTCTTTGCGCGCGCTTCATCGATCTCCCCGGAGAGCCAGTCAAGCTGCTCGCGCGTCATATTGGCCTCGGACCAAGTCCCGCTGTTCGTGTCGAGCGTGATGAGGCGGATCGGCTTGCCGGGAATCGGATGCACCGAATAATACCCCCACCCCGTCTTGATGCGCTCGGGGTCCAGGCCATGCCCTTTAGGAAGGCCTTCCGCCTCATAAAACTGCTGGAGCGTCGCAGCCTTGTCCAGAAGCATGCGGTCAGCATCCGCGACAGTCGGGCCCGTCACATCCACGTCCGCATCGGGCTTCGAGCCGTCCTGGAAACCGTTGCGATACCCCTCGCGATAGCCATGTGACGCAAGAATAGGTATGAACTCAAACAGATCCACGACTTCCGACCCCATGCACGCATTCTGGATCACGTCGTTGAACGGCATGAACCCCATATAGAGGTGATCGTGGTTGCCGATTGCCGGATACCAGGGAATATCGCCGATTCCCGGAGAATAGAACGGATCGTTGAAATCATTGCCGGGCCCGGGAACGGGATCGTCATCCTTGCCGCTGTCGGGATTGAGGACTCCGCCGCCCATCATTCGGCGGAACCACGCATGCTCATTTTTCTGGGCATTGTCTGCGATATCGCCGGTCACGAGCGCGAAATCGAACGGCCGCGTGCTGATATCGGAAATCCGGCGCGCGCTCTGGACGTGCAGGTCGAACATGTGCGTCGAATAAATGCCCTGCGGGCGATAAGCGCTGGCGACGACAAACGGCGCGATGGTCACGCCTTCCATGCGGCAGGGGCTCTCCTCGTCGATGAGCTGCGGGTCAGAGACTTGCCAAAAATACGCGAGGCTTTTGCCCTTGTGACTGAAATTCGGATCGGAGATGCGAAGCAGTTCCTCGCGGAGGATCCAAGGCTCGGCTTCCGCATCCTTATATCCAAGACCATAATACGCATACTTGTCCTTCTGCGTGGCCTTCAGGTCGCGATTCCAGATCAGCTCCAGGACATAATCGACCGGGTGAATCGACGTGCCGATTGTCGGCTTGTGCGCGATCTGAAGCGTCGTATAGGGCGCATACGTCAGCGGAAGGACGGGATAGCCGTCAACTTCGCGGTTGATCGGATCGCCATCGCCGGGGACCGGATCGACAGGGTCTACCGGGTCTTCGGGATCTTCAGGATCCGTGGGGTCCTCGGGATCGACAGGATCCGTGGGGCCATCGGGATCGACAGGATCCGTGGGGCCGACGGGCGCAGGATCTTCCGGTTCGACCGGATCCGAAGGTGCCGGGTCAGTGGGCTGATTTGGCACGAGCGGGTCATTGCCCGGCTTCGAAGGCGTCAGCCCGGGATCAGTCCCTTCCCCGGGCTTGTGAATCGTCTGGTCCTGATCGAGCACCGGGCTGCTCGAACCATCTGCGTCTCTCACTTCGGCACATCCAAGCGCCAACAAACAAGCTGCTGCAAATACGGCGGCTGTCTTATTCAATGTCATCTTCAAACTCCATCCTAGAAATGACGCAACGCGTTAAAATCCGCGCCATTGCTTGACTTGCGCTATTTATAGGCATCATTTTCAGATAACACAACTTTTATATTTTTTTTACCGCCCGAGAGCCCTTCTGTACGCATCAAATACAGCCCAGGCGCAAGAAAGGCGCCGCATCAGTGGTTTTTCCAGACCTCTTCGAAACGTCCGTCATAAAAAAAAGGCACCGGATCAGTCGCCACCCACGCATGCATCCGGATCCGTCCGCCCACCATGCGCTTGCCGATACAGACCTCAGCTTTCTGCCCGTGCGCCGCCAGCCACAAGTCGAATGCGCACGCCGTTTCAAAGCAGGCAATTCTCGGAGGGCGTTTGCAGCGCTCGATCAGGCGCAGCTCGCAACGCATATCGTCAGGCTCAAGCCCGATATCGCGAGCTGGCACGCACGCGCGCAGAACATCAGCCACCCGATGCGTCATATCCCGCGTCCTTGCAGGCCCAAAAGCGAGATTGACGACGCTCATGCCAGCCATCACAAACGGCAGGGCCAATATGGAAACATACATCCCCTAATACCCCGTGATCGAAAAATGCATGATGTCTTTCGTCGTCCCCTCGATTTCCCCGCCCCACTTCCAGAACTTCGTCATCTCCCGGTAGACGACGCTGTCCCTGGTGATCGAGACGCGCGGCTGTTTTTCCGGCATATAGGCGCCGCCGATCCCTTTTTTGCAGTTCTTGACATCCGAGGCATGGCCGACAATTTTATCGGGACAGCTGCTGTATATCGCGTTCCGATGCGCATTGATGTCGATCGCCGCGCCAAAGCTGTGGTTGCTCCACTCTGTGCGCAGGCCGTTCTTGTCGATTTTTCCGCGCGTCCTGCCGGGCCTGTATCCCTCGAGCTTTTCGATATCGAACGCCCCTGACTTTGCAATCGCCTCGAGCGCTTGACGCACCTGCGGCGCATACACATGGCAGATGCGGATCACATCTGCCTTTACCCCGAACTCAGCGGGATCAATCGTGACCTGATCCTCACTGCAGATCGTGCACTGCGGCGCATTCGGGTCGCGCTCGTCATCGGTCACGTCGCGATAGGGCTTGGAAACGGTAAAATGATCGGTCGAGCGTTTTTTTTTAGTGTCCCAGGCATACGCCTTATAGGTGCATGTCTCGGGCAGCTTCCGCACGGCATCCGCAGGCGTCTGTGATGCGCGGACTTGCTTCGCGCCATCGGGATTTCTGTCTTCTGCGGGCTTCCTGCCGGCATCTTCTGCGGGCTTCTTGTCGTCCTCAGGGAACACGAAGAGCACCGGCGCGTCATTCGTCAGGTCCGGCCTGCACTTCTCATTCGGGTCAGCGGGCTTCTGGATTTCAGGCGCTTCGGACGGGCACGGCTCCTGTGCAAATGCCAGCCCCGAAAACATCATCATCAGACCGATCATCCATGCGACACGTCTCATTTCTTATCCTCCTCCCCAGCAGGCGGCATCACGTCATCGACTGTAAACGGGAAATCCTCCGCATCCTTGACGCGGACGCGCTTCGTGACCGCGCGCACGTTATTGCCCTTGGGATGCTCCAGCCAGGATTTGAACACGTGCATCGGCTGAACGCTGTACCGATAATCCTCGTTGATCGGCTTCGAGGCGCTCGTCCGCATGATCAGCGCATTCTCCGCCGCCGGAAGACCGAGCATGTTTGCCTTGAACTGCTTCGAATATGGCCAGTACTGCTCCGCATTCGACAGATACAGCGTCGTCACTTTCGCGCCCAAGGCATTGAGCGTGTCCGCAACAGATTTAAACGCAAGATCGCCCAAAAGATTTGCCTGAAAAGTGCGCAGGCGTCCGGTTTCGATCAGATTTTTGATATAGCCGAACATCTCCGGGTCATTCATGAACGTCGGCTGCGGCATTTTCCGTATCGCCCGAAGGCGTTTCGCCACGCTCATGCGGCCGGCGCGATAGATTTTCTGCGTGTCCTTGTCGCTGAGGCCGGCTGCGATGCCGGCTTCGCCGGTCAGGAACGCCAGCCCGGCTTCGCGGTCGTCAAACAGGCGCAGAAGGCACGCGCTGTCCTCGCATGACCGCCAGAATGCCATATATACCTTGTGCTGGACGACAATCCACGGATCGTAGTCGACGAGGAAAGCAAGCGTCGGATGCTGCCACCCCGTGAACAGATACCCCTGGTCAGAGCCGATGCCGATATACGTCCCGCCCATATCCTTGATCGTGTCGTAGAAAAGCTCCGGGTGAAGCTCGTCGCTGTACATGAAGTGCTGCCCTTCATTTTCCTGGAGCACGGCATTCAGCACCTCGGGATCGACATCCCAGGTGATCGAATCCAGCAGCTTTGCCTGAGCATCGCTCAGCGAGTCGAGCGAATCGATCCGGTGCGCATTGACGTTCGGGTCATCGGCCTTTTCCGCGACACCGACGCGCGCGATATCCTTCACGACGCTCTCGTCGAGCTCAAGCGACTTCACGGCCACGACAGGCGCCGCCACGCCATTGAGCACATCATTCACGCCAGCCTCAACGCCTTCGCGGACTGCATCCTTAAATGCTTCCGCCGCCTCATCGGGCGCCTCGCCTTCGTTCTGGGCAGATTTTTCGTCTTTCCGCGCATCATCGGCTGCCTTCTGTTCTTCAGGCTTCTGCGCCAAAACCTCGGCCTTCTGCTGCGCCTCCGGCTTCGCATCTGCTTTCTGTGACGCGCCACTTTCCTGGCTATTGCCGCACCCGGACATCAAGCCCGCGACCAACATCAGTGCGGCTGCTAAGCATCTGTACATGTATCTCTCCGAATTTTTGTTGTCTTCAGGCGCCCCCCGTGCGCGCCGCACTGAAACACGGCTCCCCGTCACGGAATGCGCTGGATGGGGAACAGCTGCGCATCGAACGGCATGCCGAACTGCCTCAAGAGCGCGCTCAGCCGCTCATAGAATTTCAGCGACACGACCACATTGCCGCGCTCCGTCGCGAAAATCGGCACGTCGCGCGTGAACGGGTTGTTGACAATCTTGAACTCATAACCCGAAAGCCTTGGCGAAGAATAGCCGAACGCCCCCCAGGTTGCCTCGGCGTATGGGTTGAAGTCAAGCTCGCAGTGTATCACCGGAAGAATCAGCCTGTAAAATGGATATGTCGCATGCCTGAGCACGACCGGTTCTTTCTGGAGCCACTGGCGAGCAAACGCAATCGCGGGCTCTGCATCATCCCCGGGATCGACCGCGATCCCCGTGTCCACCACGCAGTCGCACGGCGCCATCTCCTTGATCTGCTCCGCAGCACCGGGCATCAGGATCAGCGTCCCGTCCACACGCGCGAGCATCGTGTCCACCTCGATGCCGAACTCGCGGACCAAAATCTCCGCAATCTCCCAGTACACCGCAATATCGCCGTTCGGCAGATACCCGAACAGCTTCGGGTAATTGTGCGACGTGTCGATGTCGATCGGCGGATCCGTGTTCGCGATGTTGTACCCCATCGTCGAAATCGGGTAATGCCACTGGCAGAGCTCTTCCGAAAACACGGGAATATCCGTCAGAAGCGCCTGCGTCTTGTCCCAGGTCTTCGGAAAATCATACGTCAGGTCACGGCGAAGGCTCATCTGCGTATGCATCGTGTACTGCATCCCCATCGCCTGCACGTCAAGCAGAAGCTCGTCGAGCTCGCTGATATGCAAGATCGTCGAGTCAAAACAGTTCGAGTCCGAATCATCCTCCGACTCATCCGTTCTGACCTTGAAGATGTCGTCCACCGACTGATCCGAAGGCTTCTGCGGGGAGATATAAAACGGCTCCGAAAGCGGAAACTCCCGATACGGCGCAAGATCCTCACGGGACTCCGGAAAAAGGAACCCCCTGGGCACAAAACACGAATCAAATGGCGCGCTGATCGCTTCATAAGCGCTTTTGACATGCGCCGGAAGACGCACAATTTTGCTGACTGTCATCTGTGGTAAACTATCCGAATGAAATGGACCATGGAACAATACCTAAGACGCCGGCACTTCTGCAGACATCCTTATTTTTGCTTGTTATTCCCAAATCGCGCAAGATGCAAAATGTCGGGGCACTTATAAAAAAATAATTTTTTAAAGCGTTTAAATATTATCATTTATTTCAAAACAACACAGAATTTTACATTTTAATACATATATATATTTCATTTCGAGCGCGGCGCTATCGCCCTTTCGGCCGATACGCGCCGCCAGCGCCGTGCTATCGCCTTTCGGCGATACGCCCGTCGTTATATCTCTTTCGGATACACCTTGATGCTCGCGGAACCGTCAGTATCCCTCGCGGCCCCGATTCCATAGTTTCCGTTGGTATAATACTTGATCACCGTATCCTTGAGCTGACACCTGCTGCTCGAGGTCGTATAGCCATGGATATAGCTGGATCCTCCCGCGCCGGAGACATTCGTATCCTGTCCTGCAAGCCCTGAAAACCAGCCGCCGCCGCCGCCGCCTCTCCGGACGCCATCCGCCTTGGCAGACGGCTCCCCAAAGCCACATCCGCCCTTGCCATTATTGCAGCTGTTAAGGCTGCCGCCAGAAGTCGCGCTGTGCGCATCCGTGCCTTTCCTGCCGCTGCCTCCAGAATACTGCCCGCCAGCTCCCGCGCCTGAAGTATTCTTGTATTTTGCCAGATCGATATAAAGGCCGCCGCCGCCGCCGCCGCCCACGATCACGCGGCTGGCATAACTGTTCGCCCCGATGCGGATATCGGTTGCGCCGCCGCCGCCATACCCCCAGAACGTCAGGCCGCAGCTGCCGCACGAGCCGCCATTATAGCCGCCGCCGCTTCGCCCATTATAACACGTGCTGCCCTTTCCGCCGACAGTCACATAGACTTTCTGCGCCAGCTTGAGCGCAAACACCGCATGCGCCCGCGCGCCGACGCCGCCATACGAATAATAGCTGCTCCCCCCCGTATCGTACGAACCGCCGCCTGCCCCTTTCACTTCCATTTCATAATAACCGCGCGGCAGACTGACTTCAGAGGCTTTGCCTTGATACACAAAGCCTTTGGGATCGCAGAATGCCTGCAATGCAAATACTCTCTGGCTGTTTCCAAATTTAAAATTTTCATACCCCGTGCCTGAGGCATCCAGCACATCTGCCGTCACATATACATTTTCATAATATGCCTTATCAGGCTTAGACAATTCATTGGGCGCATAAATTGATACAGAAATGCCTGTGTTCCAGTTTTTGGTCGTAAACACGGCCCGACCTGCATCGCCAAGCGAAACATCATCTTTATTTTTTGTGAGCACATTGCCATCTTTATCGCGAAGCGTCAGCACAAATTTAACATCCTTCTTAGGCTGCGCGTTCAGCGTGAGCTTCAATTCACCAACCGGACCGTTACTGTTTCCCCCGTTATTGTATTTACACGATACCTTATATATAGAGCTCTTTACCGTCATCTTCAAATTTGAGGTCTCATCATCTATAATTGAAATCAATTCACTTTTAGCTGTTAAATTATTAAATTTCGGGTCATTTGATAATGTCTCGAACACAATCGTAGCCGTTCTATCATTATCTGCGACGCTATTATCTACTGTTGAATATTTAAACACAGTCTCCTTATTCCAGTCTTCCGGATGAATTGTCATGATCTGTTCTGACATTTTTATATCATTCCCCGAAAGAACTGCCTTCACAAACACATCTTTATCCGGCTTTCCAAGCAGCTTGAGCCTGATCTCATGCAAACTTATATCTTTCTCATTCAAAACCAGATCATAACCATCCATGATCACGATTTTATTATCATTGATATCCGTCACAGTCACATCAATCACTCTGCCATTCTCGGAATCGATTAAGAAATTGCTGTCTTCTGAATCGCTTGTAAATGACAGCCTGACGTTCTTTGTGCCATCCACGACATCATCTGTCGAGCCGATAAATGAAAACGTTTTCCCGCTATTCCATTCCGGATCATTCGCCTCAAAGACGATGCCCGGAGCCCCGCTGACCTGAACGCCATATTCCTGGTCTGATGATTCGACATGAATCGTGACAGCGTTCTGCGGCTTCGAGTTCAGCACGACCTGACAAGATATCTCCTCCCCTTCCTGGATATCGTACCTGTCGCACTGCACCTCAAATCCGCCTTTATCCACATCCACCGTCCTGCCCTCAACCGAGAAATTCTGGTCTGGATCACTATAATCGGCCCCATCCGAAGTGACAGCGAAGCTCAGACGCCAGACCTGATCGCCATCCACGACATCATCGGTCAAGCATTGAATATCAAATTCCTGAGGCTGATTATAATCCGCCTGGGCATAGGAAAGCTCGACAGCATCGCCGGCAATGGAGGCCTCATCCGTCTCTCGGCCATCGCTATCCGTAATCACCGGCCGTAGCGTGACGGGATTCTGGGGCATTGTCCTAAGCTGCGCGCTGACCCTGAGCATCGCGCCTTCCTCGCAGCTCAGCGGCACAGGTCTGATATCAATGCCAGCCTTATCATTGTCGATATTCTTCATCTCAATTGGATCCGGCACGATGCCGCCATAATTCAAATCCAGGGATGCCAGCGGGGAGAACACGAGCATAAATGACTGATCGCCGTCGGATTCGCTGTCATCACGCCCAGTCACTGTGATTTTCTGCCGCTCATACCAGTTATCCGGCGTAAACACGATCTCCGTGGGAGACACCTCCGCCTCTGTATCATCGCTGACGCTCACGAGCATCGTGACATCCGAAGACGGCTCTGATGCAAGGCTCACTTCCACGCTGGCGCTCCCGCCCGCCTCTGTCGTCGCCAGCGAGTGTTCAGCGGTCACCTCGACACCAGCGCGATTCACATCCATATTCGTCAATTCCAGAGCATCAAGCTGAAAGCCGCTATAATGCTCATCCTCAGACTCCGCCGCGCCAAATTCCAGCAGATACTTCTTATTCCCGTCCTTCCGATTGTCCGGCAAGCCCTTGATCGTGACAATCTGCTCAGCCTGCCATGCTTCAGGCTCAATGACGAGGCGCTCCACTGACAGAACCGCCTCATCCGGATCACTCAGCATCAGCGGCACGGTCACGCTTGCATACGGGATAGAGGCCAGGCGCGCGCGAACATTCACGGACTTGCCATTTTCATCTGTCTCAAGGCTGTCATGGCTCAGCTCGATGCCGACCTTATCAATATCCGTGACCGACACTTTTCGTTCCAGACGCCTGCCATCGTATACGGCATCCTCAGAGCTCATATCAAACAAGATCCTGACCGAGCAGTCCCCATCCACACGGCTGTCCATCATGCCTGCGACGCGCACGCTCTGAATCATATCGTAATTTTCAGGCGTAAACACGCGCACTTCGTCCAGGATGGAGACTTCGCCGGATATATCTGAAGATATGCGAACCGTCACGTCCGAGGACGGCTTTCTGGTCAGATACAATGAAAAGCTGAAACTCCGTTCATGCGCGACATCGTCTTCCAGCAAGACAGCAGACAGCCCCGAAGGGTCCTCGTCATCGATCGGACTGATGAGGAGCTCCGGACGATTCACCGTATCCAGCGCACATCCAGAAGCCCAGGCCAAAAGAAGCGGAAAAATAAAGACCGGCTTTTTCATCATTTCCTCCGATGCCAATATTACCAAAGATTTTCGAACATAACCGGTCGCTTATATTAGACAAAATCAGCAGTTTCCGCAATCCCTATAGGCACAGGAATAAAAAAACGCCGCGTATGGCCAGAGGCCATAGCGGCGTTCAGGCCGGGCGCATGCGCGAAGCGCAAAGCCCGGCATCCGGAAGAAGCAATTAACCGCGGTCGTCGCGTCTGCGGCGCAGGCCGAGGAACGCGGCGCCGATCATCGCAAAGAGCGAAGCAAGAGCCGGGAAGTGCGAGCGTTTCTGTGACATGACCGACTGGCAGGCGCAGTCGTCGTCCGCATATTCGTTGGCACCGCGATGGCCGCCATTGCCGTTGTCATCGCCTTCGCAGACGCCCGTATCATCGCAGGCGCGCAGAGGATCTTTGCCCTGCATGACCTCAGCGCCGTCCCACATGCCGCCGCCGTCCGTATCGGCTTTGTTCGGGTCGGTTTCGCCCTCATCGACGCGGCCATTGTTGTTCTTGTCCTCCCCGGCGATGCAGTGGTCAGCCACAGTATTGGCGCCGTCGCAGAGGCCGTCGCCATCCGTGTCGGGATTGGTCGGGTTGGTCGGGTTCTGGCCGGACACTTCGGTGCCGTCACTGATGCCGTCGCCATCCGTATCGGGATTGTGGGGATCCGTGCCGTACTGATTTTCGTTGCCCACGCACGGCGGAATCGTGACCGAGCCGTCGCAGAGGCCGTCGCCATCGGAGTCGATCTTGTTGGGATCCGTGCCGTTCTTGTTCTCGGTATCATCGGGAATCGTATCGCCGTCGGTATCGCGCGCATAGTCGTCACTCGGATCGAGCGGATCCGTGCCGCGTTTGACCTCGGTGCCGTCGTCTACGCCGCCGTGATCCGTGTCGCGCTCGTTCGGGTCAGTCTCCCCAGGATCGAGCGCGCCGTTGTTATTCTTGTCTTCGCCAGCGATGCAGACGCCCTGGACCGTGTTGGAACCGTCGCAGAGGCCATCGCCGTCCGTATCGGGATTGAGCGGCTTGGTCGGATTTTCGCCGGCAACTTCGGTGCCGTCGAGGATGCCGTCGCCATCCGTATCGCCATTGAGCGGATCCGTGCCGTGCTCGGTCTCCCCGCCCACGCAGTCCTTGATCGCGACAGAACCGTCGCAGAGGCCGTCGCCGTCCGTATCCCATTTCTGAGGATCGGTGCCGATCTGGATCTCGACTTCATCGGGAATCGTGTCGCCGTCCGTATCTTTGTTGACATCGTCCGAAGGATCGAGCGGATTCGTGTGCTGGTCGAGGACTTCCACGCCATCGCCGACCGTGCCCTTGTCCGTATCCCAGTCTGTCGGGTCAGTTTCGCCCGGATCGATGCGGCCGTTGTCGTTCTTGTCTTCGCCGGACTTGCATTCGTTGCCGACAGTCTTGGAGCCGTCGCAGAGGCCGTCGCCATCGGAATCGGGATCGAGCGGATTCGTCGGGTTGTCGCCAAAGACCTCGGTGCCGTCCTTGAGGCCGTCGCCATCCGTGTCGGGATTGCGAGGATCGAGGCAGTTGTTATTCGTGATGCAGATCTGGGGCTCAAGATCATCGGGAATCGTGTCGCCGTCGCGATCCTCCCCGCAGCCATGGTATTCGGGAATCGTGATGCAGTTCTGCTTGTTGCCCTGGAGATCGGCGCAGATTCTGTTGTTATTCGAGTCGACCTCGACGCATGCCCAGCCGGACTCGACCTGGCAGTGCGCATCGCAGCCGTCGCCATTCGCGAGGTTGCCGTCGTCGCAGCCTTCGCCCTGATCGACTCTCCTGTTGCCGCAGGAGCCGACGCTCGTGCTGATCGACGCCGTCGAGCCGGGAAGCGGGCTCGTGCTTCCGTCCGGATCTGCCGTCGCGGAGACATTGATGACGATCTCGTCATTGACGTTCGAAGGCGTGACGACAGTCTCGAGTACGAACGTGATGACAAGATTGTCGCCGGATTCGAGCAGGCCGCCGTTAATCTTCGCTTCATTGAAGAACTTGGAGTTGCCGGAATTGTCGTTCTGGTTCTGGCCGTCAATCTTCAGGCTGCCGGGGACGTAATTCACCTTCGAGGTGTCGAAGTCGAGGTCGAACGTCAGGCCTTCGGCATCGCCCTTGCCGTTATTCGTGATCGTGACCGTATATTCGGTGCGCCCGTCGCCGAGATCTTCCTTGCTGATCGCCGTCGAGATGTCGGGATAAGCCCAGTCCCAGCGCATGCCGGCATCGCTGATAAAACCGCCGGAAAGGACTTCCCCGCCGGAGCAGCTCGAATAATCATAATCGATATCGGCATAAATCAGGAAATAGCCGTGATTCGACGCATTGACGGCATCTTCGGGCAGATAGAGGTCGATCGACTGCTTGCGGCTGTCGCCATAAGCGATCTTGCCGATCGAGACCGTGCATTTCTTCAGATAATCGTAATTGGCATCCGCCTGACAATAGATGCCGTTCGACCGGACCTCGATCTCATTGGACAGATAGAACGTCGCGGTTGTATTGACGGCATCCGCCGAGCCGTCCTTGTTCGTAAGGTTGAGGTTGGCCTTGAAGCTCTGCCCGGGCAGGGGCATGCCGTTCGAGAGCGAGATCGTGCTGCCGTTGAAGTTCGGCGCGTTGACGTTGATCTCGAAGCCGACGAGCGTCGGGACGAGCGAGTCTTTCTTTGAATTGACGCGGAGCAGGGCTCTGGACATCCCGTGCGTGATCTCCCCGCTGAGCGGGAGCGTCGTGATATCCCAGCCCTGGCGTGCGCCGGCGCGCAACGTCGCGACGCCGCTGCTCGGGTTCACATAATGGTTGGATGTGCCGAAAGAGCCGCGGATATCGAGCGTGCCGTCCGAGCCGTTGATCTGCGATGCGAAGAAGTTGTTGGGCGCGTTATTCGGGCCGCTCACGGTCTTGAGGTCGCCCGCATTACTGCCGACCAGGAACGAGTCGCCGATATAATTGCTGTCCGAACGCGCATCGCCTTCAAGCGCGCTCACGAACATATTGCCTTTCACGGTGCCGGAATCAGGCGCGCAGAAGCCTGTCACGCTGTAATCCATCGTCGCTTCTTCAGGCACGAAGCGGTCGCCGACATAAAGCGTGATGTTGCGCATCGTCGTGTCGTCCGACTCATACACGACGGCAAGCGTCCAGCCGGCGCCGATCGAGTTATAGCCGATCTGGAGCGCGGGCACGCCGCCCACCGCATAACGCCCGCCGCCATTGCTGTTGATGAACGAGGTCACGTCCGCATGATTGACATAATAATGCGCCCAGTCCGAATAATCGACTTTCTTCGAGTCAGCCGGGGAGACGCTCATGGTCTTGTTGTTCTTGTCGAGCGCGACAAGCTTCACGGCGCGCGTCTTGTAATAGGCGCTCACATCATTCGCATTGTACTGATAGTTCGCAGCCCAGATCAGCTCCGCGCGCTTGACGACCGCATCTTTCGGCAGGTCGAGCACCGCTTCCGAGCCGTTGCTCAGCCATTCGCTCGTCGTGCCAAGCCCCCAGGCCGTGCCGCTCGTGCAGGCCGGGCTGAGATCGCGCGAGTTCGGATCCATCGAGATAAATGTCCCGATGCCGTCCGTTGTCCCCTGACAGTTCGACGACGGGCCGCTCAGGCCGAGCGTGTTGCCGGTCACGACCATCTTGCCGGCCATCGTCTCCGAGAAAATCGGCTTGATATCCTGCGCATGCGCAGTCGCTGGCGCCATGGCCAGCGCAGCAAGCATAAATGCGAGTTTCTTATTCATGTGTGTCCTCAATATTAAAATGTTCGCTATGACCCAATATCCAGAGGCCGCCCTCCCCCGACCAGGACGGCCATAAAATTATGGCGCAACATTATAATAATTTCAGACACATTACGCAAGCGCGCAACTTTATTTTTCTCATTCCCCGCACAATCCCCCCCCTTTCTCATCGCTTTCCGCCGGCTATGCCTGCGGCATACGCCGGCCTGGCGGACGCTTTCGCCTCCGGCGATACGCGCCGCCCCACTTTCCCCCGGCATCCCATACACAAACCATTTCTCTATACACCTTAAAATGTGATATGCTGACGCGGATGGCATTCGCTTAGATGCCAGAATTTCATTCGCGACCAGGAGGAACAAGTGAGCGACAACATCTTAGACGATCTTCTTGAATCCGTGAAAAACACCATTCCAGATGACCTTCCGGAAAAACTCTTTATCTTCCCGCAGACAGAAAACGTCATCTTCCCGGACGTCATGATGCCGATCGTCGTCACGCCCGGCCCCATGCTCGAGCTCGTCAAACGCGCCAAGACACACAGCGATTACCTGGGCTTCCTCTGGGGCGAAGGCGATGACCCGACGACCCTCACTGCCGACAAGCTCTCAAAAGTCGGCTGCGTCGCTCGCATCATACGCATGGGACGTATGCCCGACGGCTCCTTCACGATGCTCATTCACAGCATCAGCAGAATGCGCGCCGTCTCCTTCCTCAAAAGCGACCGGCTCATCGCCGAAGTCGAATACCTGGAGGACAAATACGTCGAAAATGAACAGACAAAGGCCTACTGCCGGAACATTCAGAGCGCGCTCACAAAGCTCTCCGAAATGGAACAGGTCAATATGCCCAGAGAACTGCTCTCCAGCATGACCGCCATCGACGACCCCTCTAAAATCGCCGACATGATCGCCTCGCACTTCGACGTCCCAAATCTCAAACGCCAGGAGATGCTCGCCGAACTCGACGTCGAAAAACGCCTCGCCGCCGCTTACGAAATCCTCGTCAAGGAACTCGACCTCGCGGCGCTCGGGCAGAAAATTCACGACACCATCCGCGAGCGCATCGAAGCCAGCCAGCGCGAATTCTTCCTCCGCGAACAGCTGCGCGCCATCCGGAAAGAACTCGGAGACGAAAAAGACGAAATCGCCCTGAGCGTCCAGAATTACAAAGAACGCATCGCCGCCTCCGGCATGAGCGAAGAAGCAGAAGCTAAAGCACAGGAAGAACTCAAGCGGCTGAGCGTCCTCACGCCGGAATCAAGCGAGACAAACATCATCCGCACCTACCTCGACTGGCTCTGCGACCTCCCGTGGAAAAAGACTACAGAAGATGTCCTCGACCTCAAATACGCCGAAAAAGTCCTCGAACAGGATCACTTCGGTCTCGACGACATCAAGCAGCGCATCCTCGAATTCCTCGCCGTGCGCAAGCTCAAGCCTGATCATCAAGGGCAGATCATCTGCTTCCTCGGCCCTCCGGGCGTCGGAAAGACCAGCCTCGCGCGCTCCATCAACCGCGCGCTCAAACGCAAATTCTTCGGCTTCTCTCTCGGCGGACTCAAAGACGAAGCCGAGATCCGAGGTCATCGCAGGACCTATGTCGGCGCAATGCCCGGCAAGATCATCCAGGGGCTCAAGCGCGTCGGCGTCCGAAACCCCGTCTTCGTCCTCGATGAAATCGACAAGCTCGGAAGCGACTGGCACGGCGATCCCTCCAGCGCCATGCTCGAAGTCCTCGACCCGTCCCAGAATATGGCCTTTAACGACCACTACCTCGACGTGTCCTTCGACCTCTCCGATGTCATGTTCATCGCGACGGCAAACGATGCCTCCACGATCCCAAGGCCGCTGCTCGACCGCATGGAAATCATCGAGCTCTCCGGCTATATCGACGAAGAGAAATTCCAGATCGCACGCAGACATATCGTCCCCAAAGAAATCGCCGAGCACGGCATGACCGCCGAACAGATGCAGTTCACCCCCACCGGCCTCAAGAAAGTCATCCGCAGCTACACGCGCGAAGCCGGCGTCCGCGAACTCGAACGCATGATCGCCAAGGTCTGCCGCAAAAATGCCAAGCGCATCGCCAGCGGACAGGATCCCGTCACAAAAATCACGCAGGACAATGTCTCCGATTTCCTCGGCTCCCCGATCTATACCGACGAAGTCATCAGCCGCGGCCTACAGCCAGGCGTCGCTGTCGGCCTTGCATGGACTCAATTCGGGGGCGAAATCCTCTTCATCGAGACGACCAAAATGCCGGGCGTCGGACAGCTCAAACTCACTGGACAGCTCGGCGAAGTCATGAGCGAATCCGTACAGATCGCTTTCAGCTTCATCCGCGCGAACATGAATATCTTTCATGTCACCGAAGACATGTTCCCAAAATTCGACTTCCACGTCCACTTCCCGGCAGGCGCAATCCCCAAGGACGGCCCGAGCGCCGGCATCACCATCACCACGAGCATCCTCTCCCTGCTCCTCGGACAGCCCATCCCCGAACGCCTCGCAATGACCGGCGAAATCACACTCACCGGGAATGTCCTCCCCGTCGGCGGCATCAAGGAAAAAGTCATTGCCGCCAAACGCGCAGGCGCAAGAACGCTCGTCATGTGTTCCAAAAACAGACGCGATGTCGATGAACTCGCTGCACATATCAAAGAAGAACTCACCTTCTTCTTCGTCGATCATTACAAGGACGTCTTCAACTTCGTCTTCAAAAAAAGATGTGTCCTCGATCCCGCAAACCTGCCAAAAAATGTTTTATTTACCCCAAAATCCTCGGTAAAAAACGCCGCCCTTCAGGCAGGCACTGATGATGCCGAGAGCGTCCAAAACAACGCTTCCGCTGAAACAAAGGCAAAACCGAAAAAAAGGAATTAATACACTCATGATCCGCCATAACTTCATCCGACCGCTTCTCTGCCTTTGCCTCCTGCTCATCGCCTATGCAACGGCGGCCTGCTCCCCCACAGACCCTGAGGGTATCCGCGCCTGGATACGGGACAAACGCGCCCCCGTCAAGATGCAGGAATTCGTTCAGAACCCACGCATCGGCCTCGATTCAAAAATCGAAGCCATCATGGTCCTCACCGAACGCGGTAATTGCGTTGAAATCCCTCAGGCGCTCGGCTCGCTGAAAACCGATGAGCTCGACCGGGTGGTCGCCGGCGTCATCCAGCGCATGAACGCCCTCATCGAACAGACCCCGGCCATGGAAACACGCGTCAAGGACGCCGCTTACTACATCCTCACGCTCGAAGTGAATGATGACAACCGCGCCGGACTGATGGACCTCATCCGCCGATGGCTCGACAGCGACAATTTCTTCCTCTCAATCGAAAAAGCAGGACGCGTCGAACAGCAGAGACTCTTCGAACTTCTCGGGACTGAATCAATCCCCCTCTACAAAAAAGCAATCGAAAAAGTCCTCAAAGAGCTTGACGAAGCACTCGAAAAAGAAGCTGCCAAGGAAAAAGAGCTCATCGCGGAAGGCAAAAAATACAAAGTCATCACGCGACCGAGCGACCGCATCACCACAAAGCTCTCCAACACGCTCGCTGGGCTCGAAGCGCTCAAGCTCCCGGGCGCGCACGATATGGTCGCACAGCTCTTCATCACGCGCATCAACGAAAAATATCCGAACATGCCGCGCGCTCTCGTCCTGCCGTTTTCCACAAACACCTCGGAAAAACTTCTGCCTGTCGCGGAACGCATCATCAAGGATCCCGATTACAATAATCCGACGCTCAATTATTATAAAGACGTCATGATGGCGACATACTATCGCAAGGTTCAGAAGAAGGCCGGCGTTGAAATCTGCACGACGCTTCTACAGTCAGACCGCACGGGGTATCTCCGCTGGGACTGCCTCGAACTGCTCACCATCGAAAAAGGTCGCGAAAACTTCGCAACACTCATCCAGTCCCTGCCGTCCGACTATGAACTGCTCAAGATTCCTGCGGATCATCCCGCAATCCTTGAACAGCCGTCGCTCACATTCTGGAACTCTCTGCGCGTCTATTGCGCCCACCTCCCGCAGAACCTGAACAACCAGGTCCCGCTCGATGTCTTCAGACAGCTCGCGGCCAAAGGCTCGACGATGTCGCGCATGCTCTCTATGGCCTGCCTCTCCACGCTCGGCACAGACAGCGATGTCCAGCTGCTCGCAAGCTTTGCCAACGACAAGACCGATGTCACAAGCTGGGGCATGCAGGTGCCCAACTTAGGGGAGCTCGCGAACTATTCGAGCGCTCTGCTTGAAAAACGGCTGGCAAACGCCAAAGCCGCCGCACAGCCCTCCACCCCCAAAGCTGACGCCGCGAACCCTGCCGCTGCAGCGCCCGCAAACGCCGCGAAACCTGCCGCAGCAGCGCCCGCAAACGCCGCGAAACCTGCCGCAGCAGCGCCCGCAAACGCCCAGGTCAAGAAATAGCGCTTCTCTCAAAGCCGCCATTCCCCTTGAATGCGCGGCTCACCCCGTGCATCAGCCGCGTCATCCCCAAAGGAGCGCGGCTTTTTTTTTCGCGCATTTGCGCGCATTTCCTTTCGGCCAGCATCCGCAAACAAGCGAGGCGTATGCACGCAGCGGCCGTCAGGCCGCGAGTACATAGCCGAGCACGCGGGCATAGCGCGCGCAGCGCGCACGCACGCGTCCCCATAAATTTGCCCATAATGGCGATCTGGCTTAATTTTCCTGCCCGACAAAAGCGCTCCCCAGGAGGTTGCATGCGCAGAATCACTCACGCCACACAGAGAAAATGGATCACGGCAATCGCATTCTTGTCGATCGTCACAGCCTGGGCCATCTGCCAGACGACAGGTATTCTTGAACGTCAGGACAAGTTCCTGCCCCGCACGCTCGCATATGCAGAAGCCCCCGAGACCGCACCAGAGCCGCAGGGCACTTCCACGCATATCGATTCCGGCGTGCGCTTCGATCTCAAGGATATCACCTGGGAAGGCAATACAGCCTATGTCGCGCTGCCAGATGGCCGCCGCGCGCGCCTCTCGCTTGACCGCGAAATCCAGGCCACAATCGAAAACAGCCTCTACGAGCATCCAGTCCCGCATGGCGGCGCTGTCGCAATCGAGCCGAATACCGGGCGAATCCTCGCGATCGCCTCTGCTTCCAACGACCGACCGCATGTCGAGAATTACGCGACGAAAGCGCTCGCGCCCTCGGCTTCGGTCTTCAAAGTCGTGACGGCCGCTGCCCTGCTCGAAAAAGGCAGCGTCGACACCCAGGCGCGCGTTTGCTATTCCGGCGGCGCAAGCATGCTCACAGAATCGGATGTTCGCGGAAATCCGCAGACTGACAACACTTGCGCAACCCTCGAGCAGGCAATCGGACATTCGATCAACGCCGT
This sequence comes from Pseudomonadota bacterium, assembly GCA_017464085.1. Lineage (GTDB taxonomy): Bacteria > Myxococcota_A > Bradymonadia > UBA4248 > UBA4248 > UBA4248. The sequence continues at coordinate 29,019 of JAFUEE010000105.1, read as the reverse complement.
CATGGCGCGCCTGGCCTACCAGCATCTCGGCAAGGAAGACCTCGAAAAAATCGCGCTCAAGTTCGCTTTTAACCGCGAAATCCCCACAGAATTCCTCACAGATGTCAGCACCGCAGAATTTGTGGACGACGACATCGAGCGCGCAAAAAGCGCCGCAGGCTTCTGGCATGTCAACCTCAGCCCCATGCACGGCGCGCTGATCGCTGCCGCAATCGAAAATCACGGCATCATGATGACCCCGACAATCATCGACGAGATCACCAACGCCTCCGGGCAGTCTGTTTACAAAGCCAAGCCGCGCCCCTGGCTGGTCACCATGTCCCAGGCGAACGCCGACACGCTCGCGCGCATGGGCGAAAACACAACGCGCGAAGGCACCGCACGAAAGATGTTCGCCGCGCGCAAAGGCTGGCGCAAAAATGTCCGTGTCGGAGGAAAAACAGGCACGCTTTCCAACAAACGCCCGTTCTACACATTTAACTGGTTCATCGGCTGGGGCGACGATTCCAAAGGCTCGCTGGCGGTCAGCGCGCTCGTCGTCAACACCGACAAATGGTGGATCAAAGGCAGCCACGTTGCCGCAAGAGCCATGGGCACTTACTTCAGACAATGATTTGATGCGCACGCGCTATCTGACGATACGCGCGTGTTTCGGCCTATGCGCGTTGCGCATACGGCCTCTTTTATTTATATCATCATTGATATACAGAACCTCACACATCATTCATAATTTACAAATATAATAATATTATAAACAACCACTATATTATCAACATTCATACATTTATCACGCCACACATTTGATACAATTATCATCATACAATGGCCCAGAGCGCATCAAACAAGGCTCTGCATTTGCTATATTTCCTGCAGCCATAAACTAAAGCCGCCGAAGCTGAGCTCCGGCGGCCTACGATGCGTTCAGAATATCAAAGATCAGCGATGATGAAGCTGCCTGTCGAGCTCGTGACGACTTCTGTCATATTCCAGAGCATTCCTGACCTGATTCCAATTCGCCTTGTCCACGGTGCGGTCATAGAGTTCCGCAGCCATCTGAACGCGGTTCGAGTCGTGATTGATGCGCCTGATCAATGCGGCGACCTGTTCGCACGAGAAGTAATTGCCACGCGCTTCACGGCGGATGAGGTTCATCTTGTCGCCCGTCCAAGGCTCATTCTGAATCTGGCGGATCAGGGATGAAAAATGCCCCGGGTTCATGACCACGACTGCATTGCCAACGCCGGGCATGCCGGGATGCATGGGCGCAGGCCCGGGATGCACGGGAGGCGGCGGCACAGGCGCAGGCTTCACGGGAGGCGGCGGCACGGGCGCAGGCTTGGGGGCAGGCGCTGAATGCGAGCCATGCTTGCGATCATCGCATTTGCAACCTGGTTTTCCACGGCACTCACATCTGTCTTTGTCCTGATGATGCGCAGAGGATTGATTGTGGTGATGCGGCGGTTTCGCATTGGCATTGCCAGCAAAACAGAACAGGGCGAATGCCGAAAAGAGAAGTGCATTAAGCTTGAAGCATTTCATAGAGACCTCCATTATGGCGTTGGGCCACTTCATGTGACAAGTGTGTTTATAAGCAATATGAATGCCAATATTAAAATTTCGTTAATCACTATCGCGATTACAAAATTTTACCCTGAGCCTTGAGCATTTCCAGAATGCCATGACAGCCTTCGCAGACATCGCTCCACGTCGCTTCAAAATCACGCGTGTACCAAGGGTCGGCGACGCTTCTGCACTGTCGGCCATACGCGAGCAACAGATGAATCTTGCGCTCCGGATCGCCGCCGAAGGCGCGCTGCATATTCCGGATATTCGCATCATCCATACCGATGAGCAGATCATAAGCGCTGTAGTCGCTTTTGCGTATCTGACGAGCGGTCTTGCCGCTGCAGTCGATCTGGTGAGCATTGAGAAGACGGCGCACCGGAGGATAGACGGGATTGCCGATTTCCTCCGTACTCGTGGCTGCCGAAGCGATTTCAAAAAGATGTGACAGGCCGGCTTTTTCGACCATATCCTTCATGACAAACTCAGCCATCGGGCTCCGGCAGATATTCCCATGGCAAACAAACAAGATTCGGATCATTCGCGTATTTCCTTTCTGATCATGCGCGATCTGGTCGTCGGGAGTCTTTTTTGAGGCCTGCGCCAGCACTCACAAACACACTGGCACAGGCAATTTTTATTATTCAGCAGGTGTTGTTTCGCTTGTCGTATCTGTCGTGTCAGCCACTGCCTTGACGCATTCGCCATCCTTGCAACCGTTTTCACACAAAACGCTTTCTGAACTGACCGCACCGGCCTGACAGGTCACAATGCTTTTACCAAGACAAAATGGAACGCCATCCGCCTGGCCGTCACAGGAATCCACGACTTCATTGCACCCCACCAGACATACGGCCGCAACCGCTACGAACAATAATTTTTTCATACGAGCTATCCTTCCAATCCTTGCGATCAAAAAATGAGCGGTAAAAACCGTCCAAGACATTGATATTATACTGCATTTTCTTTGGCTTAGCCAAACATATATGACAGCCAAAACACGAACGGCTGTGAAATCTCTCTCACAGCCGTTCGTCGATTCATGTTTTAATGGATGAACTGGATACTTGCTCAGTTGACGATCACGATCGGCGCATCTTCCTCAGACGCGCACTTGTCGATTGTCGTCATATCGATGTTGTTGTCGGCATTGCATTCGACTGTGCTCGGATAGCCGTTTTCGTCCAAGTTGGAAACCATCAGAACAGTCTTGCCTTCAAGCGCCTTGAGCTCATCCGCCGTGATCTCGCAGCCGACCTGCGCACACTCCCCAACGCCGACATTCGACTTGGTGTAAGAGGTGCAGATCTTCTGGCCGCGATGATCCGGAGCTTCTTCTTCATAATAGAAGAATGTGGCGGGCAGATTCATCGAAACAGGCTTCGTGCCCCGGTTGCAGAGCTTGCCGCTGATGACGTGACGGCCATCTTCGGTCTGACCGCAGATCGAGCCGGCAATAAAGCGCCCGGTAATATCGGGCACCACACCGGCACCATACTGGCCCTGCTTGTTCAGGCGGTAATTGTTATACACAGGGCGCTGATAATTCGTCCCCACAATCGTCTGCTTCGGATTCTTGAGCAGCCAGTTCCAGATCCACTGCGTCGGCGTAGGCGTGCGGCCATTATCCTCGATATTGATGATATTGTAAGAATGCTGATTCCAGAGCGGACGCGAAGACACCCAGCGGTCGAGGCGATCCTTGAAAATCATCAGGTCGCCCACGCCGATATCTTTTGTCAAGCGAGTGGCGCGACAGACTTGATAATCGCCTTTCTTCCAGCCATCCGGGCGTGTGCCGATCGGCTGCTTCATCGTGCGCGCTTTAGCGGCTTTTTCGTTCGTCATGATGCCGACTTCGGGATGAATCGGCGGCGCGCAGACATACTGCTGCAGAATCGTATCCTTGCCCGGGGCGATCTGCGTATTGCAGTCCGCATCAGACGTGCAGATGCACAGGCCGATTTCCTTGTTGCACCCCTTGCCTGTCGGGCAGTCTTCGTCATCCAGGCAGCGGATGCCCTCGTGAATCGGATCCACGCAGTTCGATTTTCCCGGACTGTTGGGATTGATCAGCTCCCCGGTATCATCCGCGCAAGTTTTGTTGTTATCCGACCCCATCAGGATCTCCGCGCTGCCGTCGCCATCGATATCCGCAACGACCGGCGCTTCATACGTCGTGCCAGAAGAGCGCTTGGCGCTGAAAAGCACGCGCCCGGACTTGCCTTCATAGACGCGCGTAAAGCATTCATCTGCATACACGGCCTCGGCCTGCCCGTCGCCGTCAAAGTCGAAAAGCGATGACCCCGTCGCGCCAGAAGACGCATCCTGGCTCCAGCGCTCCCACAGCACATTCTTGTCCGCGCATTTCCCGGCCTCATAACCTTTGCAACGCGGATCATAAACGCCGAACAAGCCCTTCGAGGCCACGCCGATTTCGGGAAGCCCATCGCTGTCGAAATCGCCGATTGTGATCGGGCCGCCTGTCGTAAATCCGTCAACACTCATCAGCGTCTGAACGCCATAAGTGCCGTCCCCATTGCTCACGAGCGCGTACAGATGCAGCTTGCTGCTGCCGCCCGCAACAATCTCGGGAAATCCGTCAAGCTTCGTATAGTCGAAATCCTCCGCAGTGGCCCCCGGCGTCCCGAAATCTGCATAAGCCTTATATGCAAGGCTGGAGGGAAGCGTCGCAACCGTGGTCCAGTCCTTCTTCGCCTTGTTCCATTTCAGGACATCCTTCTGGCTCACGAGCATCGCCTGACCGGTCGGGTCATTGTCAAAAATGCCGATGGCGACATTGTAGCCTCCAAGCGCCCCGCCTTCATATATCGTCTTGCCTGTCCTGCCATCAAGCACGGTCGTGCCGACAACGACCTCGGGCTGCCCATTGCCATCCACATCGAACACGTTGATATAATAGCCCTTGTTCGCGACTTTGCTCTGCCAGAGCTTCTCGTGGCGCTTGTTCGTCGCATTCCACTTGAACGCCAAGATATGACCTGACGCATCAAATGTCAGGAACTCGAGCAGGCCGTCGCCATCCATATCAGCCGCCGCAGGCCAGTTCTTGCCGTGGCGCATCAGATTATAGCGCACCGACTCAAGCGTCTCGCACGTATCCGGATTGATAAAGCGGATCACGCCGAGCAGCTGGTCGCTTGTCGGCTCAGATGCACGCGTAAAGTACGAGAAAAATGCGACAACCGTCTCAAGCCCGTCCTTGTTCCCGAAATGCCCGACCAAAGGCGGCATCTCCACCTTGCTCGACTTCGGATAGGCATCCGCAGGCGGCTGCCAGCGGCACTGCACCTGCGCCTCAAATATCCCCGGCTTCGTCGTGAAACGGCAGGCTTCGTCATACGTGATCTCTTCATTATACGGCACGCACTTATTCTTCGCGCCACAGGAATCACTCTGGCAGCAGAACGAGTCCTTCTCAAGGCAATCCGACGACTTCGAGCAGCCTCCGCCTACCGGCGTGCACACATCCTTGATGCATTCCAGGCCGGCCTTGCAAAGGATGTGCTCAGAAGCATTGCACGACGCATCCTCCCCGACATACTCCGCGCACGCACCTTCCACGCATTCCAGCGATTTCTCGCAGAACTTATATTCATCGTTGCACTCAGCTCCGCGCGGCAGATCATACTCAAACGCCACGCAAACATTGTGCTTGCAAGCCAGGGACTCTTCGCAAAAGTCGTATGCCTCTTCATCGCATGACTCCCCTTTCTGGCGGATATGCTTGCAGAAAATCTCGCACACAAACCCCTCCGGGCACACATACTGCTCATTGCAAAATCCGCCGGGCTCCACGACCGCCCCGCATTTGCCGGACGGCAGGCATACAGGCGTCTCCGCATCCGTGCAGTCGCTCGCGGTCTCGCACGTACCGTCTTTCACGATTTCGCCGCAAACGCCCTTGATGCAGGACAATTCGCCCTCGCACACCCTCACGGACGAATCCGCCACACAGGCCTCCCCCGCCTTCAGATACACGATTGCTTCGCATCTGTCGTTCTCGCAGATCGTCCCGGACGGGCAGTCGCCCTGGTCTTCCTCCGTGCATTCGATCGCCTTGCATGTGCCGTCACACGTCAGCGGGAAATCACACGGGGCATCGTCCCCGCAAGAATCTCCCTCTTTGCCATTGCCCTTGGGCACGGACGCGCATGTGCCGTCCGCCTGGCACTTCCCGGAATCACACTCAGCATCCTTCGTACACTCAGGCTTTTCAGGCTCATCCACCACATGCTCCGCGCACGCCCCTTCCACGCATTCATAAGGCTCATTGCACAGATGCACGCTGTCGCACGCATCCCCCAGCCCCACATATTTCGCGCATTTGCCTTCCACGCAGATGCCGGAATCGCACTCCGAGCTGTTCAAGCACTCATATTTGGGCTCTTCCGGCTTCTGCTGTTCATCCGACGCATCGTCGCAGCCAAAAAATGACACGGCTACGCCAGCCAATAAAATCTTAAAATATTTGTTCATGATACGCTCCTCAAGCAAGCCTAAAAACACCTTCCCTGTATAGCATATTTATGCGCCAATCAAAACAGATGATACACTTTTGTATCCACCATGCGCTACATTTCCGCCGGCCGCTCACGCAGCCCCAAGCTCACTCGCCGAATCGCCGCGCAATCCCACACGTAACAATTAAACGCCTAAATTCCAGATACACTGCATCTCTCTGCCTTGTGGGTGGCTCCGGCTTTTTGCTGGCGCAAATACGCCTCCGCCGCGCTGCTATGGCAAAGCCATACGCAGCGCATGCTCCCCACGCATATCCAACAGCTTGAAAGCGAAAGCCGCCAGAAACATAGTCGCAGGAAGCCCCTGCTAAAGTTTCCATTGAACATATTCTCCCACAATCCCCTTCAAACTCGTATTAGCAAACCCATTTCTCCACATACATCCAAAACGAAAATGAAATGACTGCTTTGATCGGCGCCTTGGGCAATCTATTGCCGCTGGCTCAGAACACCAATTCGAGCCATCAGAACGACAGCTTCGACGATAAAAGAGTAGAACCAGTCGGAGAGAACGAGGCTACTCGAATGGTTCCAATTCCGAAGTCGAGGTTGCCAGAGAAGATGTATGGGATGGACAGCGCATCTATCAACGCAGTTTGCATCTGCTCGACTTCATGCAGAATCGCTGGCAAATCAATTTGACTCAAGACCAGAGAGAAAAGCTGACATTCGTCAGCTTTGTCAATGACAGCAGTGATATATAGTTTTTATGCACATGTTTATCGCCAATCATATTCTGGTATGGTAATAGGCGCTTCAAAATATAAGGTGTTCAACCATGGCAAACATTTTTGAGAACAAAACATTCTTATTCACTGGCAAATTAAAAAACATGAAGCGCGAGGAAGCCGAGGCAAAAGTCGCCGCGCTGTTTTGAATTCAAATATTCTGATTCGTTTGCCCAGATCAAACGCGATGCCGAACTCGCCATGCAACAGATTCACAACAGACATTATGTCGAGGAACTGCTCTCTGAAGGCTACGAGACGGTTTTGCAGGTCGATATTGCATTCTTTGCCAAGGTCTGTGCCGTGCGGATTGAAAAATGAGAAAACGCCCGCGCACGCTGCAGGCGCATAGGGGGGCGCCAAGAAAGCGCCGTATGAATAACCTATACGCTCAGCGGACGCCCACGATACATACACGCGGCGTCATCACTCCCAGGCACAGTCCGCCTTGCCGCCAGACATCACGCAAGTCGTGCCATAATCCCCGCAGTTCATCCGAAAGACCTTGCCCTCCGAGCAATAGGTCACGATATCCCCCTCGCAGGTCTCGCTAAAATCGCTGCCGCAATCCTCGTCATTCAGGTTGCACCGATAGCTGTCCACGCATGCCCCGATGCAGTCCGCCGTCCGAATGCCGTCGCGGAACGGATAATACTTGCCGTCCACCGCCTGCACGCATGTGTAATACTCGACATACGATACACCGCCCTCGAGGTCAAAACACCGCGTGAATGTCCCGGGCTGCGCGCACTTCGCATCCGCAATCGCGCACATCCCGAGGTTTTTATCCGCCATCAGGGCGCATGTCTCGCTGGCGCCGCACGCCGCCACTTCGGTCTGGCAAGTCCCGGATTCATCGCAGTAACAATAGACGAGCTGATTGCCGTCACACGACTCGACAAACGTCTGCGCATTGCACGGCTGTCCAGACACCGCCTTGTTATCTCGCTGGACGCACTGGCCGTTCAGGCAAAGCTCCCCAGCCACGCAGGCCGATGCCCCACAGGATGATCCCGGGCCAGGAGTCGGGTCTGTGGGCGTGCCAGGCGTCGGGTCTGTGGGCGTGCCGGGCGTCGGGTCTGTAGGAGAGCCTGGCGAGCTCTGCGGCACACATTGCCCGTCCTGACAGACCAGCCCAGCGGCACATGCCGGCGAACACTTCGCTCCATCCTCATCTGTGCCGCAGCCGCACAAGAAAAGCGAAACACAAACGATATATCCAAATCTATGACGCACGGCGCATCTCCTTTTAAAAAGTTGCGCGGCCGTATTGAGCGAATGCGAAATAGGACGCGCACAAAAGGCGCGTATCCCAACGGGATAGCGCCTTTCTATATATAAATCATCACAAATTTAATATCTTCTTCACGCTCGCATAAAATACACCGCGTTTGAGCAATGTATGTCCTTCTGTCGATACCCAGATGTTATCTGAGGATGTCAGATACATCCCTTCCGGCATATATGCCCACTGTCCGCTTGTAGAAATATATGATTTCGTCTTCGTGCCCTCCACACCGACATATAATGTTCCAGATCCTTTTGTAGAATTGAGCAGAAAATATGTCTTTCCATTTGTATATGTCAGGCCGCCCTGAAGATTCGGGCTGCCTGCATACCACGCATGACTCGCTTGCACGATATTTCTATCATCTGTCTGAAGCTTTCCGCCATCCCCGACAGGCCAGCGCACAAGACGGCCATTATTGCCATTCTTTATATATTCGCCAGAAAGAATAGATTTCTTGCCATTCACATTTTCAAGCCCGATAAATGAAAACTTAGGCTTGCAGGAATCATTCATTTCTCCCGGATAGAAATACGCATTCACCTGAGGCAAAACATACCCATAGCCATACGCGCAATATTTATTATTATGTCTGCCGGCATAACGGTCACAATCAGATGTATCGACTTTTAATATCTTGCGGAGGTCAAAGACGCGCATGCCCTTGTTCGTATCTGCCACATAGAGATATGGCCACAACCAGACAAGGCCGCCGACATGATTCTTTACAGGTTTGAAGCCGCGGTCGCCGCTGTCCGGTTCCACGAGCAAGACATGGCGATATTTCAGCGCCTGTGATGTATCTGTCGAATCTATAAATGATATCCGCACACCTTTATCTTTATTGCTTTCATCAGCGGCAGGGTTGCTGTCTGCAGAAACTTTTTCTTCATCATAATGCCAGCCGACGACACGGATGGTCAGGCCGCCGCTGCCGCCGCCTGCAAGCCCCTGCGGTATCCAATAGGATACAGAACAATCGCCGCTCTCCCAAAACCAGCCTTTCTTATAGCCTGTCCACGTCCGCGAGCCCATGTTCTGCATCGTCCGATTGAAATTGAGCTCATGCGGTGAAATCTGTTTCAAACCAAGCGAATCGATAATTTTTGTATATTTATCCCATTGGTTCTTGTCTTGAAGCACGTAATTCGGAGACGAAATCTTTGTCACATAATTGTCTTTGCCGCTGCCATTCGGGCAAGTGCAGCTCGAATTAAATCCGTCCGCAGGACAGGACACGCTCGATCCCGTGCATTTTTCGGGCGCATCGCATCCGCCGCTCGAAGCGCGGCACACCGTCGATGAAGGCGCAAACTTGTCCGCAGGGCAAGATGCCGAACTCCCCGTGCAGTTCTCTGCCGCATCGCATGCCCCGGCAGATGCACGGCACACCGTCGACGAAGGCGCAAACTTGTCCGCAGGGCAAGATGCCGAACTCCCCGTGCAATTTTCTGCCACATCGCATACGCCCGCAGACGCGCGGCACACCGTCGACGAAGGCGCAAACTTGTCCGCAGGGCAGTCCAGCGCGCTTCCGTCGCAACGCTCCTCGACGTCGCATACGCCCGCAGATGGCCTGCACACGCGCTGATCCGTCACCGCCACAGACACACAGCTCAACGACTTGCATACAGACACTGCGCAAGGCCGCGACTCCCCATTATCGCAGGGTTTGCCATCATTTGCAGGGTCTGCGCACCCCACAAGCGGTTCAGGCTGGTCGGGCTGCTCAGGCTGGTCGGGCTGGTCTGGTTGATCCGGCTGCTCAGGCTGGTCGGGCTGGTCTGGTTGATCCGGCTGGTCGGGTTGATCCGGCTGGTCAGGTTGCTCAGGTTGATCTGGCTGGTCGGGTTGATCTGGCTGGTCGGGTTGGTCGGGTTGATCTGGCTGGTCTGGTTGGTCTGGTTGGTCGGGTTGGTCTGGTTGATCCGGCTGGTCTGGTTGATCTGGCTGGTCTGGTTGATCCGGCTGGTCAGGTTGATCCGGCTGGTCGGGCTGGTCTGGTTGATCCGGCTGGTCGGGTTGCTCAGGCTGGTCAGGGTCAACGATATCTCCGGGTTCATAAATATCCGGATCAACGAGCAACGCGCGACTATCCGTTTCACAAGCCTGAAAACTCAAAACCGCGCAAACAATCCCCACATATAATGCTTTTTTCATCTCCATGATTCGCATACACACTCCCCATATCAAAGTCCCCTCAACAGGCCATGCCAGTAAACAAAAAGCGCGAATGCCCGAGGACATCCGCGCGATCCGATATCAGTTCACGATATCGATCGGGTCTTTTTCACACTTATCGATTGTGATCGTATCGATATTATTTTCTGAGTTGCATTCGATGGTGCTTGCAAAACCGTACTCATCCAGGTTGGAGACCATAATGACCTTTTTGCCTTCAAATTCCTTGAGCTGCTGTTCGCTGACCTCGCAGCCAACCTGAGCGCATTCCCCAACGCCGACATTCGCATTCGTATAAGACGTGCAGATTTTCTCCCCGAGGTGATTGTCCGAAGCTTCGTCATAGAAGAAGAAGCTCGCGGGGAGGTTCATCGACACAGGTTTCGTGCCACGGTTGCAGAGCTTGCCGCTGATGACGCGGCGTCCGTCTTCGGTCGTGCCGCAGATCGACCCGCTGATGAATCGGCCCGTGATATCGGGCGCCAGCCCGGCGCCATATTCGCCCTGGCGGTTCATGCGGTAATTGTTGTGGACCATGCGCGGCGCATCCGAGCCTTCGATCGTGAGCTTGTAGTTCTTTTCGAGCCAGAGCTTGAGCCACTGTTCGACGGTCGGCAGCTTGCCGTCATCCTCTATATTAATGATATTATAGGCATGCTGGTTCCACAGCGAGCGAGAGGACACCCAGCGGTCGAGCCTGTCCTTATAGATCATGAGATCGCCGATGCCGATATCCGAGGTCTTGCGCGTCGCGCGGCAGACTTTGTAATCGCCGGATTTCCAGCCATCCGGGCGCGTGCCGATCGCTTTGACCATTGAGCGGGAAGCGCCGTTGTCAGCATTGCGCATCAGCCCGACTTCGGGATGGATCGGATCCGTGCAGGTGTACTGCGTCACGAGCTTGTTCTTGATATATTGCGAATTGCATTCGTCATCCGTCGTGCAGGTGCAGAGGCCGATTTCCTGGTTGCAATTCTTCCCGGACGGACAGTCTTCGTCATCGATGCAGCGTATGCCTTCGTGAATCGGATCGACGCCGCCGGAGACGAGCTTGTTCGTATCATCATAGCAATTCATCGGAATGTCGGAACCCATCAGGATTTCCGCGCTGCCGTCCCCGTCGATATCCGCGACGACGGGGCCTTCGATCGACGTATCGGAGGAGCGCTTCGCGCTGAACAGGATTCGCCCTGTCTTGCCATCATACACGCGCGTGAAGCATTCATCAGCATAGACGGCTTCCGCCTGCCCGTCGCCGTCAAAGTCAAAGAGCGACGACCCGGTCGTGCCCGAGGAAGCATCCTGGCTCCAGCGTTCCCAGAGGATATTCTTGTCGGCGCATTTGCCTTCCTCATAGCCTTTGCATTTGGGGTCATACACGCCGAACTGCCCTTTCGAGGCCATGCCGATTTCGGGGAGTCCGTCGTTGTTGAAGTCGCCGATCGTGATCGGGCCGCCCACTTCAAAGCCGCTGACCTCCATGATCTTGTTAGCCTTATATTTGCCGGGCGCGCCTGTCTTCGGCACGAGCTCGATAATGAACAGCTTGCTGTCGCCTGTCGCCACGAGTTCCGGAACGCCGTCGAGCTTCGTAAAGTCAAACCGCGAGGACGAGTCAGCCGACGTTCCGAAGTCCGCATACGCCAAGTGATAATACTGCTTGGCCGATCCCGTCGGCAGCTCGGCGATCTGCTTCCAGGTCTTGTTCGCGTCATCCCATTTATACACATGGTTAGCGATCGCAAGCGTCGCCATGCCCTCGGCATTCTTGTCAAAATTGCCGATCGCCGCGGTCTGATAATCATATTTATTGGCGCCCGCATAGATCGTCTCCCCGGTCTCGGCATTGAGCACGGCCTCTCCGAGCACGATTTCGGGCTTGCCGTCGCCATTGACATCATAGACAGACAGGATCGATCCCGCGCCCTCGAGATCGGCATTCCACATCACTTCATGCTTCTTCGCCGCCGCATTGTATTTGAACGCCACCGGGCGCTTCTTCGCATCGACCGCGATGAGCTCCAGCAGCCCGTCGCCGTCAAGGTCCACGGCCGCCAGCGAGTTGTACCAGCGGTCATTCATCGCATATTTCAGCGACTCGATCGTCTCGCATGTCTCTGGATGGATGAAGCGCAGCACTGTCGGGTCATACGACCACACCGCGATGACGGTCTTGAGCCCGAGCTTGTTCCCGAAATGCCCGACAAGCGGCGGAAGCTCGACATTTTTCGAGCCGACCTCCATGCCTGTCGGCTGCCATCGGCACTGGATCTGCGCTTCAAAGATGCCCGGTTTCGTCTCAAGGCGGCACTGAGAATCATGCGTGATCGTCTCATTGTACGGCACGCACTTGTTCTGTGCGCCGCAGTCATCCCCCAGGCAGCAGAACGAGTCGCGCTCCTGGCAATCCGAAGTCTGCGTGCATTCCACGGTCGCATGCGTGCAGATCGAACTGATGCACTGAAAACCGCTCTTGCAGTACAGCGATTTATCTTCGCCACATGTCTCATTTTCCCCGACGAACTGGCTGCATTTGCCGCTTCGGCACTCATATTTGTCATCGCAGAAGCGATAGAAATCGTTGCATTCCTCCCCAAGCCCCAGCTGATGCTCGTATTTGCGGCAAGTCCCTTCGATACATACGAGCCCATCCCCGCACATCTCATACACTTCGTCGGAACACGTCTCATTCTCCTGCTTCGTCTTCTGGCAGAAGATATTGCAGTCCAGGCCATCCGCGCAGACATACCGCGAATCGCAAAACTCCCCGAGCTGAACGATCGTGCCGCACACGCCGGTGCTCAGGCATTGCTTGTGCTGGGGTTCTTCGGCGCAATCGTCGTCGCTTTCGCACCCTTTGATATCGATCCCGTCCGAGCAGACATTGCTCATGCACGTCAGGCCTTCCGCGCAGACCGCCGTCCGGCTTCCCGGATCGCACGCCTGCCCAGCCTCGAGCACCGTCACTTCGATGCACTGCGAAAGCTCACAGAGCGTCCCATCCGGGCAATCCTCCTGTGTCTCGCAAGTCTTGCGCGCGCAGCGGCCGTCACGGCACTCATTGCTGCCCACGCAGATGCGGTATTCATCGCAGTTTCCGCCAAGCTCCACCATCACCGCGCAATAGCCGGAAGGCAAGCATTTGTGCGAATCGTGACAAGCGCTGTCCGATGTGCACAATTTCAGGCCGTATGTCGGATCCACCGCGCACGTCCCATCCTTGCAGATATAGGGTTTCTTGCATGCAGCCTCCGCCCCACAAGCCTCTCCGAGCGACACAAGCGGCGCGCATTTTCCCGTTTCAAGGCAGATTCCCGACTCGCAGGCAGAGTCATAAGTGCATTCCGGCCCCTCCGGATCAGGCTTTTCTTCATCTTTCGGAGCTTCCGAACCGCAGGCCTGAGCCAAAATAAGTGCAAATAACGTGGTCAGATAATATTTCGAACGATTCATCTAAAACTCCTCAAAAAGCCAATGGCGCACATACAACGCCACATCGTAACCTAGCATACGCATTCGCAATTTTAAAGTTTCGGAACAAATCGATTACACTAGGGGTAACTCTTCAGCCCCTTATGGTCTGGCAGAAGAATAAGGGTTTCGTGTGCAGGCAACAGGCAGCAGGCAACAGGCAGTAGTGAGCATGATAAAGATTCTGGCTTTGATTTCAAATGTATTGCCTGGCTCTATTGCCGAATGATGCGAACGTGGCCTGTGGAAAAGGCCGGCTATCGGCGTTCCGCCGATACGCCGTCCCAGTCGGCCTATGCGCTGACGCGCATACGGCCTCCTGCACATTTACCCGGGGTTGCGCCCATTCGGGCTTACCCCGGGCTATACTCTGGCACGCCTTCAGCGTGCGTTAGAGGCAAAAACAAACATCACCCCCCAAAAAACCAAGCATCACCCACAAAAAAACACCCCCCCACACACAAACCAAGCATCACCCACAAAAAACATCCCCCACACACAAACCAAGCATCACCCACAAAAAACATCCCCCCACACACAAACCAAGCATCACCCACAAAAAACATCCCCCACACACAAACCAAGCATCACCCACAAAAAACATCCCCCCAAAAACAAACACTGCCTTTCTTTGGGAAGGGGGTGTGGGGGGAACCTCTTTCTTTTGGCACAAAAGAAAGGGTTCCCCCCACAAAAACCCTCAAAAAAACTCAAATCTACTTATGACAAAGCTTCTTAAACGGAAGCGCGATCAGGTCGCGGTGAACGGCGACAAGTGATATCACAAAGTAGATCAGCGAGAGGTGAATGAGTTTTGCGACTTCTTCGGGGCAATCGGAGAGCATCATATTTTTGTATGTGATCTTGCGCATTGCCGAAGCAGCCGGCTGTATGCCGAGGTAATCTGATGCCGTGACTGCCCAGTTGGGCATGGCATAAAGCGGCCAGACATACCCGCTCAGCGTGAACACAAACAGCGAGAGCCCAAGAATATATTGAAAACTCGAATAGCGGTCATTGCAGAACGACGCAATCATGATTGAAAGCGGCATCTGGCAGATGACCATCAGAGTCGAAAGCTTCATCATTTCCGTGGGATTGTCGCAAGGCCATCCAAAGAAGGGCGTGATGACCTTATAGACGAGGAATGTCCCCAAGATGATGAACAGGAGATAGTATAAATATCGCCAGAAATAATCGATATAATATAATTTGCGCGCTCTGAATGCCTCATCCTGCTCGCGGCGATAGCCGATGCCAAACCCGAGCACGAGAAGCCCCATCTGATGGAACACGATGACAAACAGCAGCGGGCTGATATAGGATGCATACGCGAGCGTCGGCGAATAGAGCATGTGCCTGTCATACTGGATGGGATCCATCGTATCGACAGCGCGTTCGCCAGTGATGCCGCTCGGATTTGCCAGGCGCTCGACCGCAATCTGAACATTCTTGTCCAAAACGGTCTGAGAGATACCGCCCAAAGCCGCCGCATAAATCATCATATTTGTCGCGTAGATATAGACTTTCAGCTCTCCTTGTTCGAAGTGCTTGATGCGGCTGGAAAAATCCTCCGGAAAGAAGATAAAGACATCCGCTTCGCGGCTCATCACGGCTTCGACGCCGTCCTCCATGCTGTTCACTCTCCGGATGATATCCACGCCCTGCGTCGCATCTATCGAGAGCATCAGGTCGCGCGAAAGCGCCGAATTATCCTGATCGAACACGACTGCAGTCCGCTCGACGACGCTCTGGTTAGAATACGTCAGCGAGATCAGGCCCGGATAGATGATCGGCACGCCGAGCGCGATGACGAGCGGCAGCACATACTTAAAGCTGTGTTTCGCCTCATCCTTCATCTCGCGCCAAAAACAAAGATGCGAGAGGATTTTTTTAAAGATCTGTTTCATGGCTGATCCTCCCTGGCGGATTTCGCGCGTTTCTTGCGCCGGGATCTGCCTTTGACCTCCAAACCTGCTGCCGAGTTTGTGTCGTTCACTGTTTGAGCGACCTCGTCTGTGACCGAAGTCTGGCTGGTTACGCCGTGAGCGACCTCGTCTGTGACCGAAGTCTGGCTGGTTACGCCGTGAGTCACCTCGTCTGTGACCAAAGTCTGACTGGTTACGCCGTGAGCGACCCCGTCTGTGACCAAAGTCTGACTGGTTACGCCGTGAGCGACCTCGTCTGTGACCGAAGTCTGACTGGTTACGCCGTGAGCGACCCCGTCTGTGACCGAAGTCTGGCTGGTTACGCCCACAGCCACCGCATCGCCATTTCCAGACGGTGCATCTTCAACCGAGTTTCCGCGCAGCTTGCGCCAGACCCACTTCGTGAAGAGCTTGATATCCCGCATGCGCATCGCAGCGAAGATCAAAATGGCATAGAGCACCAGCTGTTTGAGGAACATCTGGTAAAAATCCGCGAGATCGCCCCAGTTCGCATCGTGATACAGAAAGACCTGCACGGACTGCAAAAACGGCGTGAGCGGAATCCATGTCGCGAACTCCCTGATATACCAGGGCATCATCTCGAGCGGCCAAGTCAGCCCAGAGAACATGACGCTGAGCATGCAGGTCAGGTAAGAGAGCGACATCGCGATGGGCTTCGGAGTCAGCAGATTGATGCTCGCGAACAGCGCCTGCGTGAGCGCGACATAGACGAGCAGCGCGCTCAGAGCCATGATGGGCATCGACTGCAGTACGATATCGACCCTGGGCAAGCCATATTGATACATCCAGAGGCCGCCCAACAGCGAGAGCACAAAAACGACCAGAAGGCGTCCGAAATAAAAGAAGCGCTTGCGGATGCTGTGCTGGCGCACGGCTTCGGGCAGCGGCTCCTGATAGCACGCGCAAGTCATCAGGCAGATGAAGATATTGAGGCAAAAGAAGATGAGGACGGGCACGAGGTATTCGCTATAGAGCGTCAGCGTATTGAACGGCCTGTCGACATCGAGCCTGATCGGCTGAAGCGCGCCCATCAGCTCATGCTTGGGCATGCCCTTTTTATTGACCGCAATCATGCTCACGCCGACAGATGCCGTCTTGACGACTGTCTGAATGGCCTTGTCGGCATTGCGCGCGAGCAGCATGTTGGAGCCATCCAGATAGGCGAAAACGCGTCCGCCGCTCTGTGTCTTGACGGCCTGCGACACCCCATTCGGAATATACACGACAGCAGCGGCCTCGCCATTTCGGAGCACATCTTCCGCTTCTTCGAGCGTATCGAGCGTCCCCAGCACCTTCAGATCAGGCCCGGCATCGAGGAACAGGCGAAGCGACCGGCTGACCGTGCTGTTGTCGTGATCCACGACATAGACCGGCACATCCGACACGACGCCCACGCCATAGACCGTCATGACTGTCACGACCGTCAGCACGAGCGTGGCGATCATGAACAGGAACTTAGGCCGCCGGAACAGGATCGTCAGAAAATCTAAAATTCCCTTGAGCAGATACATCGCGCATTACCATCGTGCGGTCATCCCGGGACGAAGGCCATCGATCGGCGACTCCGGACGAAGTTTGACTTCAAAGCTCTTCAGATCAAAGCGGTCGCGGTCAGATGTCGCTCTCCAGGTCGCAAAATCGGCCATCGCGGAGATGTTTGACACGACCATCGGGATTTTTTTGTCCAGAGCGGGAATCTCGATCTCGACCTTGCTGCCGATGCGGATATCTTTGAGCCTATCTTCGCGGACGGCGAAGCTTGCCCACATATCGTCAGTCTTGACGATCGTGATGATCGGATATCCCGTGTTTGTCAGTTCGCCTTCGTGCACGACAATTTTGGAGACTTCGCCATCGACTGGCGCGACCTGCACGCGCTCGCTTTTATAGATTTCAATCTCGGCGGCCGCGCTTTCGCCACGGTTGACAAGTGCCTCCAGGGCGCTCAGTTCTTCATCGCGCGCGCCCTTGTTGATTGCATCGAGCTTTGCTTCGGCCATCGCGAGCTGATTGACAGATGCCTGATATTTGAACTCGACTTCCTCGAATTTCGCGAGCGGAAGCGCTTTTTCGTCGAGGAGCTTCTGCATCCTGTCGAGCATTTTTTTTGTCACCTCGACCTGCGCGCGCGCAGTCTCGACCTGATTAGCGGCAGCTTTCTTTTCCTGCGGGCGAGCGCCCTTGCGAGCGAGCGCGAGCTGCGCCTTGGCTGCGTCAATCGCGGAATTGGCTTGAAGGAGCTTGGCATCGAGTTCCGCGAGGTTGAGCTCGCAAAGCTCATCGCCGGCCTTGACCTGCTGTCCTTCCACGACGTTGATTTTCGAGATTCTGCCCGGGACCTTGCTCGCGACATCAATTTCCGTCGCATTGATCAGGCCTGTGATCTGCAGCGCATCCGACCCTCTGTTCGTCGTCGTCAGCTTTGCATAGACCTCATCGCGGTTGTCACATGCATTGACGAGCGGCATCAATGCCACCATAGCCATAACGATATATCTGCTAAAAATTCTCATGATTTTTCCTGATGATTTGGCGTGTCTGAATGCGAATCGCCGAGGGGGTAGCGGCGTATTTCGCGACCGCGAAATAGCCGCGCAGGGGGAGTCATCCCCCTCCCAATTCCAAAGCGATCAGTCAGGCCGCCCTGCGTTTCAGTCTTCAGACATGCCCGACGAGCAGTCGCTCGATGCTTTCGAGCAGCATGCCCTGGGCATTCATCGACATGTTGAGCCGCCTGAGCGCGGGGCTGGCGCCTTCCGCCTCGGCGACATCCATTTCGGGATCACATCGGAAATACATGGCGCTGGTCAGCATATAACCGTGACAGAGCGCCTCGACTGCTTCAAATCCACTGTTGAGCGACTCAGGCAAGTCCGGTTTGAGCAACTTGACGACGAACGTCCTGATCTGCTCGAAGATAGATGAAACAGTTTCGAGAATGCGCGGCCCGTGAATCGTCTGATCCATGCGTTCCCAAGCCCAGAGGCGTAGAAATTCGCCCTGATCCTCAAGCATGTTGAGCAGGACGCTATAGATTGCACGCACACTCTCTGCGCTTCTGAACTGCGGTTGCGTCTGCTCAAACACCCCCATCATCTCGCGAGAAACATCGCTGAGCGTGATCATATAGAGGCCTTCCTTTGTATGGCAGAACTCGTAGATCATGCGCTTGTTTACCTTGGCATTTGCCGCGACGGTGTCGATGCGTGTGCCATAGTAACCATGTTTTGAAAATTCATCGCGGGACACTCTGAGGATCTGTCTGTCAAAACGCCCTTCAGTCGCCATGCTTCCCTCCTTGAATAATAACCAGGCCACCGGCCTGTGATACGCGGACGCAAGACGCCCCCCCTCCACGGCGCGCAACGAGCCCATGAGCCCAAGCGCCGCCCCAGTCGGGATGCCGGCACGTCCGGAACTAAACGAAAAATAAGCCTCTGCAAGAGGTGCTTGCAGAGGCTTTGCCTAAATAAACGCCTCCGGCCCGATAGCCGGATCTTCGCCGAGGCTGAGTTTGAGCCCTGCAAGCGCGATCAGGATATCGATGCGCGCCTTGACATCGTCCGCCCGCGCAGCCGCATGACGCGTCTGGGCAGTCAGGACATCCGTGTTCACGGATTCGCCCTGAGCGAACTGAGCGGTCACCGTGCGGAGATTTTCCTCCGCGAGTTCAAGCGCCTGGCCAGTCAATTCGACGCGCTCAAGCGCTGTCGAAAGTGCGAGATATTTCTGACCGACTTCGAGCTGGATGAGGTCGCGCGCCTCGGCGGACTTGCTGTCGAGCTCCGCCGCTTCAAGCGACGCCTTGCGCGCCTCATAGTAATGTCCGAAGCCATCAAACACCGTCCAGTTCATCAGGAGGCCGATCATGCCCTGATTGGACGGTTTCAGAATATCAATGCCGTTCGCGTACTGATAGCTGCCGACGAGCGCGATCTGTGGCACATAGTCCAGAAGCGCCATCTTTTCCTTGCGCGCGGCAGCTTCGCGGCCAAGCTCGATGCGTTCAAGCTCAGTGCGCGATTCGAGCGCCTTGTCCTGATAAGACTCGAGCGACGCGAGCTGCACCTGGTAAGCGTTCTGCGGCATGTCGAGCGCCTTGACCTCGACACCGCGCCCAAGCGAAAGCACCTGCGCCAGCTTCATGCCGGCCAGACGCGCGCCGTTCTTCGCCTCCACGACGTTCTGGCGCGCCTTGAACTGCTCCACTTTTGCCGACAGCACATCCGAGTGCGAGATAATCCCCGCAGACTCGTATTTTTCGGCCATCTCCACGTGTTTCGTGATCGTTTCAAGCGCCTCCTGAGCCACCTCGTGCATCAGCTGCGCATACACGAGCTTCAGATAGACTTCCGTCACTTCATAATTGATCGAAAGCAGCTTTGCCCGTCGTTCCACCGAAACGTTGTCAATGCCGACCTGGGCGAGCTTCGACGCCTGATACACCTTGAACAGCGGTGTCAGCGGCATCTTCAGTGTCGCCCCGATCGTAAATGTGATGTTGTCCTTGAGCTTGATCGTCTCCGGGACCGAATCTTCCACGGCCGGAAGCATCGCCTCGACCACGGGCATGAACATCTGCATCATCGCCTGCTGCTGTGCGTCAAGCGTCTGCATCTGTGTCGCCAGGTTCTGTTTGATATCCTCCTTATTCATCACGTCGATCTTGGACTCATCGGTCCAGAACAGCAACGACGAATCGACCGAAAGTATCGGCCACCAATGAGATTCCACTATTTTGTACTGCGCCTTCGCGCTCTCTTCTCGCGCATCAAACTGATCCCATGCAAGCGAATTCTTCTGCGCCAGCTCAATGGCATCCGAGAGCGACAGTTCCCGGGTCTGAGCTGCAGCCTCCGGGGAACCGATCAGCAATGACGCGATCACGCACAAGGCTAGCGCGATGACCGCAAAAACTCTGTTATATCGCATCTTTTTTCGTCCAATTTCATTCAGGTTCCAATCCTCAGAACCGCGAGCCAGACCGTCTCATTTTCTGAAACAATTGTAACCTCTTGAGACACGTTTATCAATTCATTGTCACGATATTGTCATAGCAAAACGAAATAATGACGCAACATTCGCAGGGAGATTTTTTGACTTTTTTCCGCGCGCTATGCCATTTCAGGCATACGCAGCGCGGCGCTCCCCTATGACGCGTTGCGCCATACGTCTCGCTGAACTGTCACCGCAAACGCAGCGCATTGCATTCATATTCCGCAAATGCTATCATCTGCTCGTTTTTTAGCGAATGCATCTGACCAGAGGTTCCGCATGAAACGATTCGCCCTTACGCTTCTCACATCATTAATATTACTGACCTCGCTGGCCGCCTGCTATCAGGATGACCACTGTTTCCGCGAAGGCCTGGTCATGCCCGTCCTGAACGAAAATTTAGGCCTGCCCGAAAACTGCGACAACGCATGCATTGCCGCCTACTATGGCCCCGAATGCTCCCCTAATGGCGACGAAATCATCTGTCCCGTGACATACGACTGGACATCCCATAAATTCGACAGTTGCAGGCGATACAACGAGAACGACGAAATCATGCACTGCCCCCTCACAGACGTGTCGGGCATGGAAATGTGCTATCAAGGCTTCTGGCGAAAGATCTATTACACCTATTACATTCCCTCATACGATTGGTGGAAGACCTGCAAATACGCCTGCGATGACGAATATCTCCGCAAACAGAACGGCGACTGGTGCGACCGCGAATGCCTCGATGATGTCAATTACCACGACTATGATGCCGAATATCACGCCTACGAGCTCGAACTGGAAGCGCAGAACAGAGATGAACACCACTGGTGGGACGATGATGACGACGATTGAGCGCGGCGTATGCGCCATCAGCGCATAGGCGCGCCCAGGCGCGGCGTATTGCCAAAGGCAATAGCCGCGCACACATGCAAAAAACGTAAAATATGTGGGCATAAATCGCGCCCATGTGGTATTAATACCTACATAGAGTAGAGAGTGCACATCAGAGTGAAACTCTCTTCAGAAAGGTATCATGAACACAGGCGGCGCGGATGATTCAGCTTCAGGTCATATATGGAAAAGATGCAGGGAAATGCGTGCGTTTCCAGCAGAGCGTCGTCCATATCGGGACAGACCCGGGCAACGATTTTCAACTCACCGACCCCGAAATCAGCGAGTATCACGGCCAGTTCACGAACACGCACGAGTCGAGCTATTCGTACTGTGACATGCTCAGCGCAAAGGGCACGCGCGTGCGATCTGCCAACATAGATGTGCTCCTCTTCAGTCATCAGCTGCCCCAGTCTGTCGCGCTCACCGGGGAATGTACGCTTTCACTGGGCCAGAGCGTCCTGCAGTGCACCAGCATCCCCAACCTTCTCCAGGACGGTCCGGCGGCCCAAGTCCAGCGCACCGAAACACTGCTGCTGCACGCGCTGCCGCAGACGACTGACCCTCAGCAGCTCGCTTTCCTGCTCGACATATCTACCGCGCTCACGACCAAAACGACTTACGAAGCCGTCATGACGCATCTCTCCCAGATGCTCATGCTGCACATCCCTTATCTCGCGCACCTGTCGTTCTGGAAATTCGATCCCTGCCAGGATTCGTTCTCTCGAAGCTACGAGCGCAATCGCGCAGACTTTATTTGCCCAAACATCCTCAAGCCTGACGATTTCCGCAGGGCCATCCATAGCCGCTCCGCCGAGCTTCACGTCGCCCAAAGCAGCAAGGCCTCGCATTGGACGATCGTCGCCCCCTTCGTCACATCCCAAAGGGAACTCGGCGTGCTCACTGCCGATGCAGACGAAGCTCACCCGTTTACGCCGGCAGACCTCGAGCTGTTCACGCGCGTCGCCTGCGTCAGCGCGTATGCCATCGAAAGGACGTTCGTCAACGCCGACCTCAGCGCTGTCTTCGACGGTTTCATACGTTCCCTCATCACCGTCATGGACGCCCGCGATCCAGCGTCATCCGGACACTCCATGCGCGTCGCAAAATACGCCCTCTTCACGGCGCAAGCCATCCACGCTTCGCAGCATCCGGCGTTCAAAAATATCATTTTTTCCAACAACCACCTCGATGAGCTCCGCTTCGCCGCGCTCCTGCACGACATCGGAAAAGTCGTCCTCCGGCGAGAGATATTGCTCAAAGATGCAAAGCTGACAAAATCAGACCTCAACCATTTGCTCGAACGGCTCGAATTGTTTGCCGCCTGGTTCCAGACCCAGTCCCCTGAAAAACTCGGCGATGCCTACCGCCCGCAATCACAGTTCGAACACTACCGAGAAGTCGTCACGCGCGTGCAGCTGGCACAGGAAAAGGCCACGCCCGAAGATATCGCCATCATTGACGAAATGGCGAGAACTTTCATCTCCCCATGCCCGAATATACCACTGCTCACTCAGCAGGAACGCGAATCACTGCTCATCACCAAAGGCACGCTCAGCAATGAAGAGCGGCGCGAAATACAAAAACACGCCCTCATCTCATGGCAATATCTCACACAGATCGCATGGCCGCCGCGATGGGCAAATGTCCCCCTCTACGTCCTGCAGCATCACGAAAAACTCAACGGCACCGGCTATCCATACGGCATCTCTGGCGATCAAATCTGCCTCCAAAGCCGTATCATCACCATTTGTGATATATTCGACGCGCTCACTGGTGGCGACAGGTCATACAAGCTGCGCCACTCCTTTGGCGAAGCGGCCATGATCCTGCGAAAAGAAGCCGCCGACGGCGCCCTCGACATCAATATCGTCGAACTCTTTATCGAACAGGTCATTCCGCAAATCACCAATCCGGAACTCACCGCCAGCAGCGTCCCTGCAGCGCTCATTCACGCCGACTGATTCCACGCGAGTCCTCATGAAACAAAAAATACTTGCAGGCATCGCCATACTCGCGGCATGCCTCTTATGTATCGTCGCTGGCATGCGCGATGACCGCGAGTTCACTGCCGTTGCAACCGGAAACACAGCCTCTCTCACGCTTCCCGCAAACTCCGCTGCGACCATCTATATCTGCCAGCCAGAAACACTCGCGGTCGAGCTTCCCGAAACCCTCACACTTGCCGGACAAACTGCAGACATCGATCCGCCACGCCCGCTGAAACTCCATCGCAAGCTCGCAGAATCCTTCGATGTCGCCACAGACCTCTCATGCGGCTCGCTCAGGATCGCTCTTCCCGATGCAGCTCAGCACGCTGCGGAGCTTACCATACACATCCCGAACCTCCCTGATGGCACGCTCGTCATCGCGGCATCCTCCAAAAATGCCGGCTGGCTCCCCCTGCTGCTCCTGTTCGCGGTATTCATCGGCTCGCTATTCACCGCCACTTCGATCGCATCACGCCAAGCCAAACCGTTCCGGCCAGGCTTCTTCAAGCCTTACGATGCCCTCACAGCTTTCTTTGCCAGCCTGGGGCTCGCGCTGCTGCTCAGCATGCCGTTCGCAGACGCCCTCATCGATTCCCGCAGCGCACACATCCTCCCGTCATTCCTCACTTTTCTGCCAGTCATTTCAGTCAACTTTGTCGCCATGCTGGCGACTTTCGGGTGTTTCGTCTGGTTCCGAAGCACGAAATCGCATACCACGCTCACGATACACAACACCCCATCGGATGACGCGCGCCAGAACGCCAGAAACGGCGAAAACACACTCGAAAATACCGCCCCCCCATCGGATGACGCGCCCCAATTCCACCCTGTACGCTCATTCACGCTCGGGTTATTCTTGGCCATTGTCGCAGCCATCACGCTCGGAATTATCTCCCCCACCGTCGAACTCACTACGCTCGACATGGCCACGCAGCTCACTGCGACAAGCTATCTCACATTTATCTTCGCGATTCTCGCTGGCGTCTCCGAAGAATGCATCTTCCGGGGCATCATCCAGTCAAGCCTCGAAGCGCGCCCGGGCGCAAAGCATCCCCTGGCCACAAATATCGCTGCCATTGCCATCGCCACCGCGCTCTTCGTCGGTGTCCACGTCCCGCAGAGCCTTGAACACCTCTGGGCCCTCATCCCCATCGGCTGCGTCTCCATCACTTCGGGTATCCTCAAAATTAAATATCGAACGCTCTACCCCTCTATTTTACTGCACATGACGTACAATACGACCCTGCTGCTGCCATCGATGCTTCAATTATTTTTGTTTTTGAGGTAAACTCCCCCCCAATCATACCGAAGCGAACATGCCAAAGCCTGTTGCTTCGCTTTTCCCTAGTTCGTACACTCCAGCCCCAAGTTCCTCGGGGCTTTTTCGTTCTATAAGGCTTTATGACTGCAAGATTTATCGCTATCGCCGGAAACATCGGCGCCGGAAAGTCCACCATGGTCGGCTTCCTCTCCAAGAGATACGGCCTGACCCCTCTGTACGAACCAGTCGATGACAACCCCTATATCGCCGACTTCTACGAAGACATGAACCGCTGGGCATTCAACTCCCAGATTTTCTATCTCTCGCGCAAATTCGCCCTTCATCTCGAAGCGCAAAAATCCGAGCAGCGCGTCATCCTCGACCGTTCCATCTACGAGGACGCCGAAATCTTCGTCGAAAATCTCCGACGCCGCCGGGGCATCAACAAGCGCGACTACCAGACCTATATGGAGCTCTACAGAACAATCCGGCAGGAGCTTCAGCCACCCGATCTCCTCATCTACCTCCGCTGCTCCGTGCGCGGCGTACGCAGGCGCATCAAAAATCGCGGACGCGAATCCGAAATGGCCATCCCCCTCTCATACATCCAAAAACTGCACGCGCAATACGAGGATTGGTTCGAACACTACGACCTGGGCCCAAAAGCCGTCATCGAAACCGACAAGCTCGACTACCTGCGCGACATCATCCATCGCATCGACCTCATCGAACAGATCGAAGAGCTTCTCAAATAAATCTACGCTGTCGCCCGCTATGCGCTTTGCGCATACGCGGACATCTGGCGTCCGCTATCGGCCTTCGGCGCGATACGCGGACGCTTTTTTTTACGCTGCGCCATGAGCTCAATCTTTCTGCAATAATGCCTTGACCTGACGCGCCACCTCATCGGGATCGTTCTGCGCCGTCGAACCCGTCATGACCAATCCGTCTTTGACCGTCGCTTTCGGCAAGGCTTTGCGCAAATTGACCCAAGTCCCAGCCTGCCCACTGCCCTCATGCGTATTGAACGGAATGACGGTCTTATTGTCGAAGTCATAACTTTCGATAAACGTATAGACGACCATCGGCATATCGCCCCACCAGATCGGATACCCAAGATATACGGTGTCGTACTGCTCGAAATGCTCAAGCGTCGTCGCAATCTTCGGACGCGCATTCGCATTCTTCTCTTCCTGGGCGACTTCCGTGCATGCCTTATAGACAGCAGGATAAGCTTTTTCCGGCACAATCTCAAAGCGATCCGCCCCCGTCTGCTTGACGATTTCCAAGGCAATCTTAGCCGTGTTGCCAACTTCGATATTGCCGACGCTATAGTTGTCGCCAGTCCGGGAATAATAGACAACAATTGACTTGGACTTATCCTGCGCAGTTGCATCCCCAGCCTGGCTATCGCCCGACTGTTCATCCTGTTCATCCTCAGGCTCTGCGCCCTTGTGCTCAGCCGTCTTCTCAGTGTCGCCAGTTTCCCCCTTGGGCGTCCCTCCTTCGGGCTGCGCAACTTCGCGCTCCGGCGTCTCCGAGGACGCATCCGGCACCGTACTGCAACCAGCCATGCTGACCATTCCGGCAAAAACAACGATTCCAATGAGTTCTTTCAACATATCCTACCCCTATCGATTCAAAAAAGAGAATTGCTTTCAAAGCGTCCCAAACACCAAACCGTTCAGCAACCCAATACGGCAGAACAACACAATGATATCAAGCCAATGCTGCAAATGACACCAGGCTCAATTTAACTCAGGCTGAAGCGGCCCATAGTAATAGGAAGCCGTCGCTCCGCCATCCGCAAGAAATGTAGAACCAGTGATAAAAGCGCCTGCATCGCTCAAAAGCAAATCTGCAATATTGGCCACCTCGTCTGCAGTCCCTGGGCGACCAGCCGGACATCTGGCAAACATATTTTTATAAAAATCACCGCGCGGTCCGTTAAATTCATCAATCGCCAGAGGTGTCACAATGATTCCCGGAGCAATCGCATTGATACGGGCACCGCGCTCCCCCCACCTGACCGACTCATACATGACGCGCTTTTCGTTGCAACGCTTAGCGATCTGATAGGCATGAAGCGTGTCACGGATATTCTGAACCTGCAAGATATCAAGGCTCAACAATGATTCCGTTGGCGTCATCGCGAGCAGACGGTCTTCCTGCGGCGTAAGCTGTGGCATGCGAAATCCAGACTGGCTCGAAATCGTCACGCCTGCTCCGCCGCGCGCGATTCGCATCCCAACTTCCTCAAGCAAAACAGCCGTGCCATAGAGATCGACTCGCAATATGTCCTCTATCGATGCCTGAGACGGCGAAACGCCCGCACCATTGACCAAATATTTAATCTCTCCATACGCCTGAGCTTTTTGAATCATTTCTAGAATGGAATCTCGCGATGCCAGATCCACATACACTGTTTCAACGTCAAATCCAGCATCCACCATAATTCTTCCAATCTTTTCACAATGCGCCAGATTCCTATCGCCAAGAACAATCTTTTTACCAGAACCGCATCTGCGCGCAATTGCCATGCTGATCTGTCCTGCGCCCACAACCATCATCACATCTTTCTGCATCCTTACCACTCCTTATAAAAAACACGCCTATGCTCAAATGAGCTGTTTCTCATTAAAATGTGTTTCGACTGATGTACAATAGAAAAAACGCATACAGTATGCATACGGGGTATCGCCAATGCATACTGGTTATCGATGTTACAGCTGATTGCATACTGGCCATCGCCACTCAGCGACAAATCAAACTCCGTAAGATTCAATGATATTGCGAAAGCCTCTCATCTTACCCCACTACCCAGCGTTCTATCGTTCGCTTATCTTTCTCAAAGTTCACGCCGACCTTGACCACACGCTTGTCGCCCGCTTCATATTGTATGGTATAGCCTTTTTCATCGATTTGCCTGAGCGCTTCCTCTGCCGAGCCATCGAGCTTGAATTCAAATACATAAATTGTATCTTCAGTTTCTATCAGCGCATCGCAACGCCCTGCCGCGCTGCATTGCTCCGTGCGCACCGAATATTCTGATGCAAGCGTAAAAATCAAATAGAATATCGTCTTATAGTGATCTTCATCCTGCTTCTCTGCATTATAAGGTATCGAACTATAGAACGAACGCAACAGATTCATGGCTGCGTCTATATCGCCATCGTTTAATGATGTCATGAGCTTTATTAAAAAAGAATTATTCCCTGTCGCTGTGTTCCCTGTATAATAGGGAGCTAAACCTTTCAGAAAACTCACACGGACTTCTTCGTTAGGAAATCCTAATGTATATATCTCACTTCGGAAGGATTTAATCGTCACATACCCGCTTTGATATAAAACAGGTATTGGCGTCTCAGCATGCTCAATGGGCACATAAAAATCCATCTCGCTTGCTACAAATCCTTCCAGTTCCTCTGGGCGCAAGATGTACTGACTCAACATTTTTGTCAGATGCGTCGGCGTCCCCGTAGAAAACCAGTAATTGCGAAACTTCTTTTCATTCAGGCAGTTCAGCAGACTGAATGGATTATAGATATCCGGTGATGATTCACAAAAATGATAACCGTCGTATTTGCGCTTGATCCGCTGAAGCGCAGTATTCACGGATATATTCATGGATTTGGCAAGGTTGTCTACTTCCGGCGCGAGCTGCGTCACAATCTCATCACGCGTAAAACCGCATATCGCTGCATAATCGCTGTTCATCGTGATCGTCGTCAGATTGTTCAGCTCGCTGAATATGCTCAATTGGCTGAATTTGCTGATGCCGGTGATAAATAGAAATTGCAAATCGCCATCCGATTCTTTGAGTGGGCTAAAGAAATTGCGCATCTGATGCCGCACATATTCAAACAGAGGCTTGTTATCTATCGTGTCAAGCAGCGGCGCATCGTATTCGTCAATAAGTATGACAACATTCTGAGATGTCTTGACTTTCGCACCCACGATCAGATTATGCAGGCGCACCGCATAATCTGAAGCAGGCGACACGCCATAAACAGCCTCATATTGCGCCAACAAACTGTCAAGCAATGCATGCACGCCGCTTTCATCATTAATCCGCACACGACTCATATCGAACCGAAACACGGGATACGTCTTCCACACCTTCTCAAGCTGATCGATCGCCAGCCCCTCAAACAGATCTTTGCGAC